>NZ_JBFUIY010000009.1:0-238450 GCF_056401655.1 Allobosea sp. P4_E12
TGCGGATTCCGACGAATTCGGCGGGCAATTCCGATATGAATTCGGCACCCTGTTCCGATTTCATTCCGGCACCCCATTCCGATTTGAAGCCGGCAGGTGCGAGGTGATTTGCCTGGGTCGTTCGTGATGATTGTCGTGGATGGATTTGACGGTCAAGCGATCGTGGCTGGAGGGCTCTGCGACTGGCGTTTTCGCATGCTCTCGCCGGCGAGTTCGATGCGGTAGGCATTGTGGGCAATACGATCCATGACGGCGTCGGCGATCGTGGGATTCCCGATAATCTCGTACCAGCGGTCCACGGGGATCTGGCTGGTGATGATGGTGGCGCGGCGCTCGTAACGATCCTCGGTGAGTTCGAGGAGATCGCGTCGCTGGGTATCGTCGAGTTTTTCCGGCCCCCAGTCGTCGATGATCAGGAGTTCGACCCTGGCGAGCGCCTTGAGCAGGCGGGCGTAGCGGCCCTCGTCACGGCCTGGGCCAGGGTGGTGAAGAGCCTCGGGGCGCGATGGTAGGCGACCGAGACATCGTCGCGGCAGGCCTTTTGCCCGAGGGCGCAGGCGAGCCAGCTCTTGCCGACGCCGGCCGGCCCGGTGATCAGCAAGCTGCGATGCTGACGGATCCAGTCGCCGCCGGCGAGGCTGAGGAAGAGCCCGCGGTCGAGGCCGCGCGACGCCTTGAAGTCAACATCCTCGATGCTGGCGTTGTGGCGCAGCCTGGCGGTGCGTGCGCGGTTCTCGAAGCGTTTTTGGCTGCGCGCGGTGCTCTCGCGTTCGAGCAGGAGGGCGAGCCAGTCGGCATGTTCGAGGGCGCGGCTTTCGGGYTGGGCCTGGAGCTCCTGGAAGCTCTTGGCCATGCCGTGCAGTCCGAGCTCGGCGAGCAAGGTCATGGTGGGATGGATCAACATGATGATGTCTCCTGGTGTCAGTGGAAGTAGCCGGGGCCGCGCAGATTGCTGTGCTCGATGATGGCGGCGGGTTCGGTGGAGGTCCTGGCTGGTGCCGCGGCTTGTCTGGCGGCGATGGCGGCAACCGCGCGGTAGGCGAAAGCGCCGATCTCGAGGGCGCGCGCGGAGACGGCTTCGGCCTGGGACGGCTTGAGGTCGCGGAACAGGCGCAGTACGCCGAGGCAGGTTCTGAAGCCGTGTTCGGGATGCGGGCGGTTGGCCAGGATGGCAATGACCAGGCCCTCCGTGCTCGGGCCCACCGTCGCCGCCCAGCGCCGAAGCCGTTCAGGGCTCCAGTCGGCGTAGCGCCGGTGAGAGCTCGGCATGTGATCGGGGTTGGTACCGTGCCGGCGTCCGCCATAGCGGCGCTGGTGAGCGGCGACGCGCTGGCCGCGATGGAAGACCTCGATCGTCCGGCTGGTGGCCCGCAGATCGACCTGTTCGCGGATCAGGCCGTGGGGGACGGAGTAGAAAWAGCCGTCATACTCGACGTGGTAATCGACGCCGGCGCGGGCCAGSCGCCACTCGGCGAACTCGTAATCCTCGGGCAGTACCGCCAGGGCCGGCCGCTCGACGGTCTCGAACAGATGGCGGCGGGTGACGCCAAGGCGCCGGATGACATGGTCGTTGATCCGGTSGACGGCGTCGCGGATCGCGGCATTGGCCTCGGCCAGCGAGAAGAAGGTCTGGTTGCGCAAGCGTCCAAGGATGGCGCTTTGCGCGAAGCGGACCCCGTTCTCGACCTTCGCCTTGTCGCGCGGTTTGCGGACGCGGGCCGGCAGTACGCCGACGCCGTAATGCGAGGCCATCATGCCGTAGCTGCGGTTGAGATCCGGATCGTAGAACGAAGCCTTGTTGACGCCGGCCTTCAGGTTGTCCGGCACGATCAGGCGGGGGACGCCGCCGAAAAACCGGAACATCCGCACATGCGAGCCGATCCAGTCCGGCAGGGCCTGGGTCCAACYTGYCTCGGCGAAGGTGAAGTTCGAGGCGCCAAGCACGCCGACGAAAATCTCGGCCTCCCGGATGACGCCGGTCCGGGCATCGACGATGCCGAGCTTCTTRCCGGAATAATCGACGAAGACCTTGTCGCCGGCGACGTGCTCCTGACGCATGGTCGGCGACAGCCGACGCTGGAAGCCGCGCAGGAGGTCACAGAAACGGCTATAGCCGTAGCCCTGCGGATGGACGCCGCGATACTCCTCCCACAGGATCGCCATCGTCACGCCGGGCTTCTTCAGCTCGAYGACGAGGTCGCCCCAGTTCGGCTCGGGGCGGCGACGCGCSCCCGAAAGAGCACCGGATCGCGCGAACAACCGGCCTGCCAGCGCATCATCGCTCAGCTCCGCCGGCAGCGGCCAGGACAGGCCGGCTTCCCGGGCTCGTGCCAGGTTCCCCTGCACGGTACTGCGCGCCACACCAAGACGACGCCCGATCTCGCCGGGGCTCAGATCTTCCTCAGCCAAACGCAGCATCTGCCGCAGTTGTCTCATGGTCAGCTTCCTCTTCGCAGGCATCACGGTCTCCGTCTCGGTCGATACGGAAAACGTCTGCCAGAGTGGCTGACCCAGGCCTCCAACACCCCTTCAGGGTGCCGGCTTCATCTCGGAATCACATGCCGGCTTCAAATCGGAATGCCCTGCCGGCTTCGCTTCGGAATACCCCGCCCGCTTCAATCGGAATCCGCAACCTGCTCACGAGCGCCAATCTCGGCACTCGCGATGTCCCCGCCGGGACGGCGGTTGTGGTGACCTCGTTGTTTCGGCTGACGTCCACTGGAACGTCGTTGCACACGTTGAGGCACCCGCCCCGAACATCATCATGAGGCGCTCGACCTCGGAAAGGACCATGACCCCGGCGATGACGGCGCGAAATCCGAGGTTGACAGCTCACCGCAATTAAAGGGCCGAAACACAGGCATAGAGCTGCGCCAGGACGCCGGCGTCGATCGTGTCGGTCTTGATCTTGGCGTAGGCAATCGCGCGCACCTGCTTCGGATTGGCGATGACCACCTTCTCCACGTGCGGAGCGATCACCGCCGCGGCCGACATCGCATTGCCTGTGGCCTCGATCACCACGATGTCGTCCGGCGACAGCTTTGTGGCGAATGCCTCCAGCAGGTCGCGCCGCATGTCGATGCGGCCCAGCCGCTTGAGCCTGCCGTTCTCCCATGCCACCGCCTCGCCGAAGCCGCGGGATGTCCAGTCCGATGATGCACATGCCTGCTCCCTCCGTCCGGGCTCGGTTAAAGACGGGAGCTGGCGGGCAACACGACACCTACTGATCCGCGCTCGCAGCGCATCCGGGAAAGTCGCGAGGGGCGGCCATGTAACGAGCTCGGGCTCTCAGCCCACTGTCTTTCGACGGCCTGCCCGCACCTTCGTGCTCCCGGCGCCCCGCGTCCCGGATGGGCTCACCATAAGGCCGTTCCAAAAGATGAACAGCGGGACAAAAAAGGCGCCGCAGATCACATACCGGATAACGGGCAGGTCGAGCGGATGAACCGCACCATCAAGGAAGCGACCGTCAAGCGCTTTCACTATGACGATCATCGCCAGTTCGAGGCGCACCTCACAGACTTCGTTGCCGCCTACAATTTCGGCCGCCGGCTGAAGACCCTTAGGGGGCTCACACCCTACGAGTTCATCTGCAAATGCTGGACTTCAGAGCCAGAACGATTCAGGCTCGATCCAATCCATCAAATGCCGGGACTGAACACCTAGTCCTCTCAATGGGCCAGAGCGGACTTCAAACTAGATCAGGAAACGCCCGAATAGAAGCGATCCGCGCCCAATCGGATCGGCTGCCCATTGCGCAGAAGTGCGTGTTCATAGACTGCGATGAACAGCAGAATGCGAGAAATCGAGATGGAAAGCAGACCGCCAGGCCGGAATCAATAACTGTTAGCCGCAGCCTGGGCTGAGGGTTGGATTCTCGCTACGTCGATAGACATATACCACCATCACCCGAGCACCTTTTGGCGGAGTGGACTGCCCCTTCCCGGGGCGAGGGTAGCCGATGTCGCGTTTGGCATTCAATGCGTTGTTGGCTCAATCCCCAACGAATGCTGGACTCCCGAAGCAATGCCGCCATCAGATGTTTGATCGCGCGATAATTGGCGCGCCAAAGAGAGTGGGCCCATACTATGATCAACTGCACGCCAACCTGACGCAACGTAACAAAACAACCGTCCGGTGAGACCTCAAACTGCGTACTTCCGTACATCTGGCACGAAATGCGCGTGGCTCATCATACAGCGCGTGATATTTGCTCTATTCGCCTTCGTCCACTCAACTGTACGGCGGATGCCCTCTTCATGCGAAATTTCGGCCACGAAGCCCAGTTTCTCGCGAGCCTTGTCGGTCGACGCGAAGCGCTGGCCGGAGCGATCCCAGTCGCGGGCAGGCGTCAGCGCGATTGGGGTGGCATTGCCAGTCGCAGCGTTGATCCGTTCCGCCAACTCGCGGATCGAGACCTCGGCGCCGGAGCCGAGATTGTAGATTTCGCCGGGGTCACCCTTGAGGCCACAGGCCATCAGCCCGCGAGCCATGTCCTCCACGAAAATGAAGTCGCGGGTCGCGATACCACCGTTCTCGACCGGCATAGCCTCGCCATGAAGTGACTTCCAGACGAAGGTCGGGGTCACATTGCGCCAAACAGTGGCAGACGTACCACGCCAGCGCCCAGCCCCCAGGATCTCGCCCGGCCCATAGACGTTCTGGAAGCGCGCCTTCACGAAGGGTAGACCGTAGCGGGTGTGATAATAATTCCCGTACATCTCTCCGATGAGCTTCGAGATCGAATACGGGCTGTCATGGAAGAGGGAGACGGGCGCCTCCTCGGTCGTTGCCGTCGCACCATCGAATGTCTTGGCAGCGACCGCGCAGCCCGCCGCGGAATAGACCACCTTCTTGAGCGACTTGATGTCCTTAAGGCGTTCGAACAGCTTCAGGGTGGTCAGCGTATTGTTTTCATGGTCCATGAGAGGGTCATGGATAGAGGACTGGTTCCCGTGGAAGCAGGCGAGATGGTAGGCGTAGTCGAGATCATCGTCGAGCGCAGCCAGGATGCGCTCGCTCGTAATCGACCCAGATACCAGCCGGACCGCCGGATCATCCGGAACATTGACCGGATCGGCTGACAGGAAATTGTCCACGATGGTCAGCTTGCGGGGACGTTCCTTCAGGATGAAGCGCACGAGATTCGAGCCAACGAAGCCCGCGCCACCAACGACGAGGACGTTCTTGCCCGTGAAGGTCTCGGTCATGAAATCGATCCGTTCTTTTCATCGCCAGCTGGCGCCTGCCCGCCGCGAGCAATCTGGCTTCGAGGTTCCGCCGCTCAGGCTTTCGCCGGGGGCGCCTTCAGGTGGCTGTAGATGGCGGTAACGCCATGGGCGTCATACCAGGTGAGCATCCGCCGAATGGTCTGTTCGAACGAGTAGCGCGGCCTCCAGCCGAAGGTCTCTATCGCCTTCGACGGATCGAGCACCACGGCAGGCACGTCGTCCGCTCCAGGCTCGACCTCGGGCACGGGCTCGGGCAGGGTGAGGCCGAGATGATCAACGACGATGTCGAAAATCTCCTTGATCGTGTGGCCAGTCCCCGTGGAGACATTGAAGACGCCGGTCGGCGCCCCCTCCGCCATGACCAGATCCATGACCGAAAAGAAATCGTCCATGTCGATGAAATCTCGGACTGTCCTTGAGCAGAAACAGCCTTTGCCCGCCTTCAGCCGCGTATAGAAGGTGGGAATCGGCCCGATGGCGAGGCGCGGCCCTGTCACATTTGCCAGGCGAAGCGAGACAAATGGCAGGCTGGACATGGCCAGGTAGTTCTCGCCGGCCTGCTTGGAGATGCCATAGCTCGTGAAAGGGCGAGCCGGAGCATCGACAGGGATCGGCAGGTGCTCCGGACGGCCATAGCCGAGAGCCGTATGAAAATTGACGAACCGCGTGACACCGGCCGATTTTGCGGCCTCGGCCACGTGAATCGTGCCTTCGACGTTCGTGCGGGTGTCCTCCAGCCAGTCGTCGGGGTCCTTGTAGGCCGCCGCCGAATGGATCACGTGGCTCGGCTTGAACTCCGCGAACAGCTTCTCAACCAGGGCCCGGTCCGTGACCGAGCCCTCCACGACATCCATGCTGGGATGCTCGCCCGGCAGCGAACCGCGCTGACCAGTGGCGAAATTGTCGAGCACGAGCACGTCGTGCCCGGCGTCAAGATATCGCTCGGTCAGGTTCGAGCCGAGGCAACCGGCCCCGCCGGTGATGAGTATCCGCATCGTTCGTCTCAGGCCTTGGACGCTGTCTTGATGTCGGCCCGGGCTTCTTTGAGATGCGTGTAGCCACCGACCACACCTTCCTTCTCCCAGCGCTCGACGGACAAGCGCGCAATCTCCTCGAGAGGCGTGAATGTAACGTCGCCGAAATCCGCGAAGGTGCGGGATGGGTCGAGAAGGATAGAGGGAGCATCATCGGGGCCGAGGGGCTTCACCTCGGGCTCGGGATAGTCGTTGAGCTTCATCGCCTTAACGACGGCGTCATAGAGTTCCTTGATCGCGACATCCTTGCCCGACGAGAAGTGGTAGGTCCCGTTACCCCTGCCGTCAGCGGCCTGCACCACGACCTTTGCGAGGTCACCAGCGAAGCAGAAATCGCGGCGGGCCGGCGTGACGAAGCACTTCTTTCCCTCAGCAAGGCGCCCGTAAAAGATTGGGAGCGGTCCGGAAACGTTGCGCGGGCCGATAACATTGGCGAGACGAAAGGTCACCCAGTCGACCCCCGAAAACTGGACGTAATGCTCGCCCGCCGTCTTCGAGATGGCGTAGCTCGAATTCACGGGGTTGATCGGATGATCGAGCTGGATTGGCTGCTGAAGCGGCTTGGTTCCATAGCACAACGCCGTCTGGAAATAGATCAGGCGGCCTACCTTGTGGGTCTTGCAGGACTTGGCGACATTGGCGCCGCCGACTGCGTTGACGAAGGCATCGGTCTCCCAGTCTTCCGGGTCCTTGTAGGACGCCGCCGTATGAACAACGACGTCCGGCTTAAACTCGGAAAAGAGCTGGTCAAGCAGCTTTCCATCCGTGATCGACCCTTCAACCTGGGTCAATCCGTCCTTGTCGAGCAGGTTGTCGCGGCGCCCCGTCGCAAAATTGTCTAGCGACATCACAGTGTCGCCGCGCTCGAGGAACATGTCCGCTGCTGTCGAGCCCACTTGGCCCGAGCCACCGGTAATGAAGACCTTCATGGTAAAGTCCCTATGATATCTGAAGTTATTGAGCAGCGACCTGAGCAGGCTCGATCTCGTCGAGCATGCGCCGATAGTCGGCCGCGCGATCATGGAAGAGCTGATGCCAGAGCTCGAGGCTCATCAGCCCCCAGGTCTTGCGTGAGAAGCGCTCGGCCTTGTCGAAATTGGCAAGGATCGCATCCGAATTGAAGAACTCGCGGTGCCGGCTCTTTTGAGTCGAGAAGACGTCCGAGACCATATCCTTCAGCTCTCCGGAGAACCACTCGTTCAGCGGGACTGGGAAGCCCATCTTGTCGCGCCTCTGGGCCAGTTCCTGCGGCAAGTCACCGGCGAAGGTAGATTTGATGAAATGCTTCATCTGCCCCCCCTTGAATTTGATGTCAGCCGGAATCGTTGCCGCAAATTCGACGACCGAGTGATCCAGCAGAGGCACGCGCGACTCCAGGCCATGCGCCATCGACATCCGATCCTCGACCTGCAGCAACGCAGGCAGCAGGCATTTGAAGTCGAAATGCGTCATCGAGTCGAAATAGGCTTCCTTCTTCACATTCCGCTCTGAATTGAAGATGGCCTGGAAACGCGAGAACACTCCCGCCCGATCCAACGCCGACCAATCGACCTCGTCAGCCATATCGGCAGAGCGGTCGATCAGCCGGAAATAGCGCTCGTCGAGCGAGCCGAACAGCCCCTTGGAGAAGAGCTGCCGGATCAACGGCTTGTATTCCTGGAGCACCGTCAGATGCGGAATGATCGATTCGGGCGTAACGACGAAGTTGCCATTCTTCTGCGTCCCGTCGATCGACGCCTTCAATGCCTGCTCGAGATAGGCGATCAGATATCTTGCATAGCCCCCAAAGATTTCGTCACCGCCCTGCCCGCCGAGCACCACCTTGACATGCCGCGCAGCCAATTCCGACACCATGTACTGCGGGAACGATCCTGGTCCGCCTACGGGTGTGTCGAGGTGATAGAGAACCTTGGAGATGTTATCGCGAAAGTCCTTTGCCGTGATTTCGATCTGATGGAGTTCGATCCCGCCGTTCCGACAGGCCGATTCGGCATAGGAGCTTTCGTCATAACCGGGGAACTCGGTGAATTTGCCATGAAACCCGATGCGACCAGAAGCCTCCTCCCGTCCCGCCAGGATGCCGATCAAACTTGAATCAATACCACCCGAGATATAGGCGCCGACCGGCACATCCGAGCGCAGATGAACGTTGACGGAATCGATCAGCCGACTCCGCATTTCCTCACCGAACCAGCGCGGCGTATGGTCCCAGTCGATGTCGTAATGCACATCCCAATAGCGGAAGACACGCAACTCACCATTTTCCACCGTCAGCGCATGGCCAGGCAGCAGCGTGTGGATGTGTTTGAACAGCGTTTTTTCGCCGATCGTGTACTGGAAGGTCATGTACTCGGCCAGGGCGTCCGCCTCGGTCGCGATCTCCGGCAACAGTGGCAGCAACGCCTTCATTTCCGAGGCGAAATACAGGGTACCCTCGATCACCGCATAGTAAAATGGCTTGATGCCGAAGCGGTCGCGCGCCGCGAAGAAGCGCTCGCCGTCCCACAGCCCGAAGGCGAACATGCCGCGCAGATGAGTCAGGCAGTCCACGCCCCATTTCGCATAGGCCGCCAGGACGGTTTCCGTGTCCGAGGACGAGCGGAAGTCCCAGCCCGACTTCAGCTCCGCCATCAGCTCGACGTAGTTATAGATCTCGCCGTTGAAGGTGATGACCGCGCCATTGCCGCCGATCATGGGCTGGCGGCCACCGGGCGACAGGTCGATGATGGCGAGCCGGCGATGGGCGAGTCCGCAGACGTCGCCCGGCGCCTGCCAAACGCCCTGCCCGTCCGGACCGCGATGCGCGATCAGGTGGCTCATGGTCGCGAGCGCGTTCCCAAGCTTAGCGACAGGCTGGCGAACGAGCGACACCGCTCCTGCAATTCCGCACATGGCAAACCTTCTGAAAGCTCTCCGGACGGAGGGTGAACCTCGTTTACCGAAACCAGGGGCACAAGCTACTGGCTGAACCTAGACGGCCTTTATCAGGAGTACCGCCGGTTGTCAGCATTGCGTGGGCTCCCCCTCAGAGGGTCGCGCCCGTGCGTTCCCCCCACAAGCCGAGATTCACGATGCGCCAAAGCGTGAAGTCGAGCGGACGGTCGCCGTCCAGCATTTCCTTCGCCAGCGCCCGCACCCCTGTCGCATTCATCAGCCCGGGGTAGCGCGACAGTGTCTTCTCGATCCCGTCTTCAACCAGACCACGCAGTGGCCCCCGGAACCAGATCTGCTCCGGTGTCGCGAAGCCGAGCTTGTCGCGCCGCTCGCGCACGGCTTCGGGAAGGATGCCCTTCATGCCCTGGCGCAGAACCCGTTTGGTGTCGCCACCGACGATCTTGTGGTCGTTGCCCAGAGCGAGGCTGAACTCGACCAGCGGATGATCGAGGAAAGGGACACGCGCCTCGATAGAATGTGCCATCGAGTTGCGGTCTTCCCAGTGCAGCAGCATGGCCAAATTGGAACCATAGGTCAGCGTTATGCACAGCGAGCGGAGGTCGGTGACGGCAGGCAACCCGAGCTCATCCGAGGCGAGCTCAAGCGCCGTCCGCGGATTGCCCTTCTGTCGCAAGGTATCGGTGCCGAGCCAATCATGTTGCGTCAACGCCCGGTGCTGCCGGCGCAGCAGGCCTGCCAGCCCCCGCGGTAGCAACGGAACGAGATGATTGCGAATCTGCTCGTAGATGGGGGTGCCGTGATAGCGGTTGCGCTCGATAATCGTCGTTAGCAACTGGCCGAATTGCCGCCGGCGCGTGAGGTCAGCCATGTAGTACGAGAAGCCACTGTGATACCCGGACAACTGCTCGTCAGCTCCTTGCCCGTCAAGCATGACCTTGACGCCGACGCGACGCGCCTCCTCGAACACGCACCACTGCGCGAAGATCGAAGTTGAACCGAAGGGTTCATCCTGATGCCAGGTGATATCCGAGGCCCGCTGGAACACGTCGTCGGCCTTCGGAAAGATAAAATGCGGCTCGGTATGGGCATGCGCAACAACCGCATCCATGAACGGCTTCTCATCGACACTCTTCTCGGCATAGCAGGCGGAAACCGTGTTGACCCTCGAACCGCCAGAGCCCGAGCCCATCATGCCTGACATCAGGCAGACGATCGCAGATGAATCGAGGCCCCCCGATAGGCACGATCCGACCGGAACGTCAGACCGAAGATGAAGCTGCACTGAATCCGTCAGGAGTTCGCGGAAGCGCTCCGCGGCCTCGCTCTCCGAAATCGAAAGCTCGCCGGCCGATGCCGGATACCACCGCCGCAACTTGACGGTCACGATGTCCGAGGCGCTCGCATCGATCGTGGCGCACTCGCCGCCGCGCACCTGCGTCACGCCTTCGAACATCGTCTCGGCCGTGTGGTCGGCGATGCCGGAGGCAAGAAAATCGTGCACCCGCGCGATGTTCATGCGACCACTCAGCCTTGGCAGGCCGAGCAATTGCTTGATCTCCGAGGCAAAGGCCGCACCGCGCGGCGTCGCAAACAGGTAGAGCGGCTTGATGCCGTACCGGTCACGCGCAGCGAAGAGCTTCTTGTCTCGTTCGTCCCATATCAGAAAGGCAAACATGCCCCGCAACCGCGGCAACGCGTCCTCGCCCCAGAGCATGTAGGCCCGTAGCAGTACCTCGGAGTCCGACTCTGAGACGAAGATCTCGCCCTTCGCCCGCATCTCCTCGCGCAATTCGATATAATTATAGATCTCGCCGTTGAACACGAGCCAGTAACGGCCCGACGGATCGCACATCGGCTGCAATCCGGCATCCGTTACGTCGATGATCGCAAGTCGGCGATGCCCGAGCGCCACTGGACCTACCCGGCTGGAAAAGGTCCTCCAACCACGACCATCGGGACCGCGATGTGCGACGACATCGATCCGTTGGGGGTCCGGCTCAAAGCCAACAGACCCAAAAATCCCACACATAAGCCAACCTCGCCGGTGTAGATCCAGGCTACCGGATCCCCGCCAAAAACAACCATTCGCGAAGGCTTATATTGATGGCACCCCGATTGGTCGAGAGGAGCACAGCCCCTGAGCGAGACGAGGTGTTGACGCACCGGCATTGAACTGCGGCCGGCGGAACAGGCCATTGCATACAAATGCCCAGGTGATCGCTCCGGCTCGCAGACTCAGCCTCAACCAGGCGCTCCAACCATCAGGGGTTAGCATGTTCGCGGCGCCGACGAGCTGAAGCCGCTGTGGCTCATCGGCCCGCTCGAGTGCACACAGAAAGTGATACGCCGGGAGCAGCAAGGCGCTGCCCCCGCATGTCGAACAACGTTACGCTACCTTCGCCACCACCGCCGGCTTCTCCCACTCTTCGCCCCAGATCATCACGGCATGGCCGGGTGAGACCTCGCGGAACTGGCGGATCGGCGGGACGTAGTCGGGCGCACGCACCGGGCTCTTGATCTCGTCGTTCGAGACCGGGCGCTTCTCGAGGCGCCGTGCCGGATCCGGCACAGGCACTGCCGCAAGCAGCCGCTTGGTGTAGGGGTGCTGCGGATTGCCGAAGATCGCCTCGCGCGGGCCGATCTCGACGATCTCGCCGAGATACATCACCGCCACCCGGTGGCTGACGCGCTCGACCACCGCCATGTCATGCGAGATGAAGAGATAACCGAGCTTCATCCGCTCCTGCAGTTCGAGCATCAGGTTGATCACCTGCGCCTTGACCGAGACGTCGAGCGCCGAGACCGATTCATCCGCCACGATCAGCCGCGGCTCGACCGCGAGTGCGCGTGCAATGCAGATGCGCTGACGCTGGCCGCCGGAGAACTCATGCGGGAAGCGGCTCGCCATATCGGGCTGAAGCCCGACGCGGCGCAGCAGCTCGGCGACCTTGTCGCGGGCCTCCGAGCGGGTCGCGAGCTTGTTGATCAGCAGCGGCTCGGCAATCGCCGCGCCGACATTCATGCGCGGATCGAGGCTGGCGAAGGGGTCCTGGAAGATCATCTGCATGCGCTTGCGCCGGTCGCGCAGGGTCCGCTGGTCGAGCTTCAGCACATCCTCGCCGTCAAGCAGCACCGAGCCGGAGAGCGGCTCGATCAGCCGCATCACCGAACGCCCCGTCGTCGACTTGCCGCAACCGGATTCGCCGACCAGCGCCAGCGTCTCGCCCGCCTGCAGGCTGAAGGAGACGTTCTCGACCGCATGGACCCGGCCCTTGACGCCGCCGAGCAGCCCCGCGCGGATCTCGAAACGGGTGGTGAGCCCGCTGACCTCGAGCACCGGACGCTCGGCATGCGCCACAGTATCGGATGTCTCGGTCGGGACGTCCGACAGCCCCGTTGCGCGGTCGACCACCGGGAAGCGCATCGGCCGCTTGTGGCCGATCATCGAGCCCAGCTTCGGCACCGCTGAAAGCAACGACCGGGTATAGGGGTGCGTGGCGCGGGCGAAGATATCCTCGGTGGCGCCGGTCTCCACCGCCTGGCCGTTATACATCACCACCGTGCGGTCGGCGATCTCGGCGACCACGCCCATGTCGTGGGTGATGAAGAGGACGGACATGCCCTCCTCGTCCTGCAGGCTCTTGATGAGCTCGAGGATCTGGGCCTGGATCGTCACGTCGAGCGCTGTTGTCGGCTCATCCGCGATGAGGAGCTTCGGCTTGCAGGCCAAGGCCATCGCGATCATCACGCGCTGGCGCATGCCGCCGGAGAAGCGGTGCGGATACTCGTTGAATCGCGACTTCGCGGCCGGGATACGGACCTTCTCCAAGAGCCGGATCGTCTCGGCCTCGGCCGCACTGCGCGACAACCCGCGGTGCAGGATCAACGCCTCGGCGATCTGGAAACCGATGGTCAGCACCGGATTCAGGCTCGTCATCGGCTCCTGGAAGATCATCGCGACTTCGTTGCCGCGGATATGGCGCATATCGGCATCGGGCAAGGTCAGCAGTTCCTTGCCGCCGAGCTTGATCGAGCCTTCGATCTTGCTCGAGCCGGGCGGTGTCAGCCGCATGATCGAGAGCGCCGTCACGCTCTTGCCGGAGCCTGATTCACCAACGACGGCCACCGTTTCCTTCGGTCCGATATCGAAGGAAACGTCGCGGACCACGGAGCGCCACTGCCCCTCGACACGGAACGAGGTGGTCAGATGCGAAACGGAGAGAATGGGAGAGGTCATGCTGAAGCTTTCCAGTCTTTCCTAGATCACGCGGCGCGGGTCGAGCGCGTCGCGCAAGCCATCGCCAATGAAGTTGATCGAGAGAACGGTGAGGAAGATCGCGGCACCTGGGAACAAGGCCCAGTGCGGGGCGACATCGAGATGATCCTTGGCGTCGAACAGGATCCGCCCCCAGGTCGGGATGTCCGGCGGGAAGCCGAGACCAAGGAAGGACAGGGTCGATTCGGCGATGATCGCAGACGACACCTCGATGGTGCCGGCAACGATGACCGGTCCCATCGCGTTGGGCAGGATGTGGCTGACGACCTGTCGCCATTTCGTCGCGCCCGACGCACGCGCCGCCTCCACGAACTCCTTCTCGCGCAGCGAGAAGAACTGGGCCCGGACCAGGCGGGCAACAGGCATCCAGCGCAACCCGCCGATGACGACAACGATCAGGACGAAGACGCCGCCCTCAAGCCCGAAAACGGCCTTGAGCTGTTCGCGGAACAGATAGATCACCAGCAGCAGCAGCGGCAGCTGCGGCAGCGACAGGAAGAGGTCGGTGACCCACATCAGGAAGGAGTCGACATAGCCGCGCGACATGCCGGCGATCGCCCCGACGACGACGCCGACGAACGTGGCGACCACCATGGCGGCGAGGCCGACTGCGAGCGAGATGCGCCCGCCATAGATCATCCGCGCCAGAATATCCTGGCCGAGATCGTCGGTGCCGAACGGATGGCTCCAGGACGGCGTCTGCAGCTGTGCCGCGAAGTCGATATCGTTGATCGCCACAGGCCAGAGCCATGGGCCAATGACGACGCCGAGCACAAGCAGGCCGAGCACGATCGTGCTGATCATTGCCAGGCGGTGTCGGCGGAAGCGGCGCCAGGTCTCGCGCGCTGGCGAGACCGACACGCTCCGCGCCGGCGAGCCGGAAGTCGGCTCAGCGGAAGGAGATACGAGGGTCGAGCCAGCCATAAAGGAGATCCGCAATGAGGTTGAAGAAAACGACGAGGCAGGCGAAGACGAAGGTCACCGCCATGACGACCGGGGTGTCGTTGGCGAGAATCGCCGTGATCAGCAGCGAGCCGATGCCGGGCACACGGAAAATCTGTTCCGTGACGATAGCACCGCCGAAGACCGCCGGCATCTGCAGCGCGACCAGCGTGACGACCGGGATCAGCGCGTTGCGCGCCACATGCCGGATCGTCACCTTCGTCTCGCTGAGGCCCTTTGCCCGGGCGGTGGTGACATAGTCGAGCCTGACGACGTCGAGCACGGCGGAGCGCACATAGCGCGTATAGGAGGCTGCCTGAAAGAGACCGAGCACCAGGATCGGCATCAGCGCCTGCCGCATCATCTCCCAGTACCAGCGCCAGCCTGTCGCCGCGATATCGGAGCGATAGACGAAGGGCAGCCAGTCCAGCTTGATCGAGAACAGCAGGATGAAGAGCAGGCCGGTGAAGAAGGTCGGCAGCGAGAAACCGACGAAGGCGAGCGTGTTGGCGATCTGGTCGAAGACCGAATAAGGCCGCGTCGCGGCATAGATGCCGACCGGCAGCGCGATCGCAAGCGCCAGCAGCTGCGAGCTGCCAACGACGAAGAGCGTCGTCGGGACCCGCTGCAGGATGAGATCGTCGACATTGATTCGGCTGGCGAAGGAAAAGCCCCAATCGCCCTGCACCATGGCCGTCAGCCAGCGCACATAGCGCACCATGACCGGATCATCGATGCCGAACTTCGCGCGCAACGCCATTCGGACTTCGGGAGGCACATTGGGATTGGTCGCGAGCTCCTCGAACGGGTCGCCAGGCGCCAGCGCAAGAACCGTAAACAGGATCAGGCTGATGCCTAGAAGGCTCGGAATGGCGATGAGCAATCGCCTTATGAGGTAACTCGCCATGTACAGGTCTCTGTCAGCGTGCGGATCGGGACCGTAAACCGGAACCGAAGGATGCAGGGAGCGACGAAGACGCCCCTGCGATGATCCGGCTCCGGCCGGTCAATGAACGGTCGGTACTCACCCTTAGCGAGAGCGCATTGCGCTTTCGCTAAGGGATTGGCCGCTTCTACTAGCTGCGATACCAGCTCGCCAGTCGCCAGACGTCACTGTCCCAGCCGCTGTATTTCGGCACCAGGTTGTTGGCCGCCGCGGCGACGCGCGTACGCGACAGAAGCGGCAGGATGACGTTGGCCTCGCAGAAGGCCTCATCGACCTTGATCAGCAGCGCGGCGCGCTTGGCTGGGTCGAGCTCTTTCTGCGCAGCCTTGTAGGCGTCGTCCGCTTCCTTGCTGGCGTAGCGCGAGACGTTGCGACCGAGCCACTTGTTCTCCTTGTTGGCGATCTCCCAGGAGGTGAACTGGTTGAGGAAGCGCTCCGGATCCGGCTGCGGCTGCGTCGTGGTGTACATCTCCATGTCGGAGTAGAGCTTGGTGTAGGTGTCGGGGTTGGCGACGTCCGAGGAGAAGAACACGGACGCGGTCACCGACTTCAGTTCGAGATCGATGCCGGCGCGCTGGCAGGCCTGCTTGATGATCGCCTGGGTCTTCTGGCGCGGCGCATTGATCGAGGTCTGGAAGACGTATTTCAGCTTCTTGCCATCCTTCTCGCGGATGCCGTCGGCGCCCTTCTTCCAGCCGGCGTCGTCGAGGATCTTGTTGGCCTTCTCGACGCTGAACTCGTATTTCAGCTTATTCGACTTGAACATCTTCGGCTCGTTGACGAAGCTCGCCGTCGCCGTGCCGCCGCGGCCATAGATGAATTTCTGGATCGAATCGCGGTCGATCAGCAGGTTGATCGCCTGGCGCACGGCCGGATCGCTGAGCGTCGGATGCTTGGTCTTGACGCTCGAACGCTCGCCATCGACCTCGGTCCACGGATCCGTCGTGTTGAGGATGATGAACTCGATATTGCCGCTTGGAACCGCCAGCACGCGCCCGCGCCCGCCGGTCTCCATGCGCTTGAGGATCTCGTCCTCGACCAGCATGTTCCAGGCATAGTCGAACTCGCCGGTCTGCAGCACGGCGCGCGCCGCCGAGACTGCGTCGCCGCCGCCCTTGACCTCGATCGTGTCGAAATGCGGCTGGTTCTTGACGTGATAATCGGGGTTGCGCTCGCCGGTGACGATGTCACCTGGCTTGAAGTCGACGAACTTGTAGGGGCCGGTGCCGACGGGCTTCAGATTGGCCGGAGCCTCGCGCGACTTAGCTCCCTTGAACTCGCCGAAATGGTGCTTCGGGATAATCATGCCAGCGACGCCGACGAAGGCATCGGCCCAGAACGGCGTTGCCTCGGCGAAGATGACTTTGACAGTGTGGGAGTCGACCTTCTCGACCTTGATGTCCTTGTAGGAGCCGGTGGTGTAGGCGGCGGTGGCCGGATCGGCTGCATATTCCCAGTTGAAGACGACGTCATCGGCCGTGAACGGCTTGCCGTCATGCCATTTGACGCCCTGCTTCAGTTTCCACGTCACCGACTTGCCGTCGGCCGAGAGACCGCCATTCTCCTTGGAAGGGACTTCGGCAGCGAGGCACGGAATGAGATTGCCTTCGGCATCCCAGCCGGCGAGCGGTTCATAGAAGACGCGCGAGGCCTCCTGGTCCTTGGTGCCAGAGGCGAAATGCGGGTTCAGCAGGGTCGGCGCCTGCCAGAGCAGGATCTTCAGCGGCCCGCCGCCACCGGCCTTGGTCGGCTTGTAATCGTCGACCGGCTGCGCCATCGCAACGCCGTTCCAGGCCAGCATCTGGGTTGCGATCGGTGCGCTCAGTCCCAGCGCCACCATCTTCTGCACGAAGGAGCGCCGCGACAGGCCACCTTCCTTCACATCCGCGATCAAACCTCGCAGGCCGTGTTCGTTCATACATACCCTCCGCCAATCGGCAACCGACAAAACTCCGGAGGTCTTGCGCCCCCTGCTTTTCCCTCAAGCTGCTCCCAGCAAGGCATGTGCCAAAGAGCGCGTCAACCATGCAGCGCAGCGCCTTGCAGTCCCGCTTGGAACTGACTGGACGAGACTCTCCTGGCTTGCTCAAATGCGGAAACACTTAGAAGCGAGATAAAAATGGACAATCGAAACGACCTCTGGCGCCAGGTTGACGCAAGCAAGGAGCGCTTCATCGCGCTGAGCGAACGGGTCTGGGGCATGCCCGAGGTCTGCTATACCGAACAGCGCTCCGTGGCCGAACATGTCGCCGAGCTCCGCCACCAGGGCTTTCGAATCACCGAGAACGTCGCCGACATCCCGACAGCCGTCATCGGCGAGGCCGGAGAAGGCGGCCCGGTCATCGCCTTCCTCGGCGAATATGACGCACTCCCCGGCCTCAGCCAGGAGGCGGGTGTTGCCACGCACCAGCCGCTCGAGGATGGCGGCCATGGTCATGGCTGTGGACATAACCTGCTCGGCTCCGCCGCACTGCTCGCCGCCACTGCGATGAAGAACTGGCTGGCCGAGAACAAGATCCCGGGGCGCGTGCGCTACTATGGCTGCCCTGCTGAGGAAGGCGGCGCAGCCAAGGCCTTCATGGTTCGCTCGGGTGCCTTCGACGACGCCGATGTTGCGATTTCCTGGCACCCGTCGAGCTTCTGGGAGGTCACCCCTCCCCTCTCGCTCGCCAATACGCGTGCCGATTTCATCTTCACCGGCCGCGCCGCCCATGCTGCGGCCTCGCCGCATCTCGGCCGCAGCGCGCTCGACGCCGTCGAGTTGATGAGTGTCGGCGTCAACTATATGCGCGAGCACATGCCAAGCGACGCGCGCGTGCACTACGCGCTGCTGGATACGGGCGGCATCGCCCCCAACGTCGTGCAGGCGCATGCCCGCGTCCGCTACTCGATTCGCGCGCGCGATTTGCCCGGCATGCTCGAGCTCGTCGAACGCGTCCGCAAGATCGCCGAGGGCGCGGCATTGATGACCGAAACCAAGATGGAGATGCGCATCATCAGCGCCGTCTCGAACGTCGTCGGCAACACCCCGCTCGAGAAGGCCATGCACGGCATTCTCGAGGAGCTCGGCGCTCCGCATTTCGACGAGACCGACCGCGCCTTCGCCCGCGATATCCGCTCGACGCTCTCGCCTCAGGAGATCGCGTCCTCCTGGCGCTCGATCGGCCTGCCTGAAACCGAGGCTCCGCTTGCCGATTTCGTCGTCCCGCTCGACGCGCCGCGCAATCCGATGATCGGCTCGACGGATGTCGGCGACGTCAGCTGGGTCGTGCCGACGGTTCAGGCTCACGCGCCAACCGTCGCGATCGGCACGCCTTTCCACACCTGGCAGGTGGTGGCGCAGGGCAAAAGCCCGGCCGCGCACAAGGCCATGGTCCAGGTTGCCAAGGCGATGGCAGCGACCGGAGCCGCCGTGCTCTCGGACCCTGCCCTGATGGCTGCGGCAAAGGCCGACCTGAAGACCCGCGTCGGCAAGGATGGCTATGTCTCGCCACTGCCGGGGGAAGTGCAGCCGCCGCTGAACATGTCGCGCGGCTGAGACATAAAACAATCCCCAGCCGCCACTGGCGGCTGGGGACAGCTTTCGGTTTCAAGTCGCCGCGGCAGCACGCCGCGACGAACGATGACCTCAGAGGACCGGAGCGGCCTGCTGGCCCAGTTCCTCGGCTGAGGGAATACGGCCGCCCTCGAACCAGTAGGCCGCTGCGGCACGCGACATCGCCGCGCCGTCATGGCCGATTCCGTTCACCGTGATCAGCTGCCAGTTGCAGGACAGCCCGAGCCGGGCCGCCTCGCGCTTGGCGAAGTCGAGCATGAAGTGGGCCCGGCCGTAGCGATGCGGCCCCTGAGCCAGCGCCTCGGCCTGCGATGGCAGGTTCGGATCGGCGGTGGCGATGTCCTGGTCACCGGCGAAAATGATCATCGGATAGGCAAGCCAACGCGCCAGCGCCGCTTGATCCAGCCCGAGCTCACCGAGGCCTTCCGGGAAACTCCTGTCAAGGCAAGGCAATGTGTACCAGCCCGGATTGGAGGCCATCGCCGCCTCGAAGGGTTCCGAGCCTTGCGTCGCCAGCATCCGATGGACGAACTGACCGCCGGCCGAATGGCCGAAGATGCGGATCACCGGACGGTCGATGACGCCACCGGCACGCAGCGCCTCGAGCACACGCTGCGGCACGGAATAGAGCCAGGTGTCGCGTGCAGCGATCGCGCCGCCGGCCCCGAGAACGAGCCCGTTATTATAGCCTTCGGCCTGCGGATAATGCTCGTTGGAGAAGGTCGGGGCGACGATCAGGAGGCCGTGCTTCTCCGCAGCATCGATCCAGAAATCGCGGTACTCGTCGCCATTGCGCAGCATGCCGTGCTGCACGACCACTACCGGGTCGTTCGGCTTGTGGCCGGCGGGACGATAGATATTGACCTCGAGCGGCCTGTCGGGATGAAAGCGATCGACGAAAGGCAGAGTGCTGCGGCCGATAGCGGGCGTAAGCGAAGCGGTGGTCATGCGGTCTCCGGGGCCTTGTGCAAATGGCAGGCGGCGCTGCGGCCGGGCGCGATCTCGGTCAGCTTTGGCCGGACCTCACGGCAAACGGGCATCGCGAGCTCGCAGCGCGGGTGGAACGGGCAGCCTGGCGGCGGTGCGAGTGGCGACGGCAACTCGCCCTTCAATGGCTGGAAATCACGCTTGCGCCCGGCCGCCGACGGGATCGCCTTGATCAGGGCCGCGCTATAGGGATGCGCCGGCTCGGCGAAGATGGCAGTGGCAGATCCGATCTCGACGATCCGGCCGAGATACATGATCGCGACCCGGTCGCTGATATGGCGCACCAGCCCAAGATCATGGCTGACGAAGAGATAAGTCAGCCCGTGCCGCTCCCGCACATCCATGAACAGGTTGATGACCTGGGCCTGGATGGACACGTCGAGCGCCGACACCGGTTCGTCGCAGACCAGGAAATCAGGCTTCACCGCGAGCGCGCGGGCAATGCCGATACGCTGGCGCTGGCCGCCCGAGAACTGGTGCGGATAACGCTCCCGATAGGCGAGATCGAGCCCGACCTCGGTCAGCGCCTGGTCGACAGCGGCCTCGATCTCAGCCTTCGGCAGCAGCTTATGGACGCTCAGCGCCTCGCCGACGATCCGGCTGACCTTCATGCGTGGATCGAGCGAGGCGTAGGGGTCCTGGAAGATCATCTGGACCTTGAGCAGGAACTCGAGCCGGTCCTTGCCCTTGAGCCCGGCCACCGGCTTCTGTTCGTAGATGACCTCGCCCGTGCTCGGCTTGAGGATGCCGGTGGCGACACGCGCCAGGGTCGACTTGCCGCAGCCGGACTCACCGACGAGCCCGAGGACTTCACCGCGCTTGACGCTGAGATCGACGCCGTCGACGGCTCGCAGCGCCGGCGGCGCCTTGCCGCGACCGGTCGCCATCAGGATGCGTTCCGCCAGGGTGGGGCTGCGGCGGAAGTGCTTGGTCACACCCTTCAGTTCGAAGACGGGCGCACTCATGCTGCCTCTCCCTGCGGAACCGGGTTATGGCAACGGAAGCTGCGTTCGGCGGTCCCGGTCGGCGTCGGATCCTGCTCCGCGCAGATCGGCTGGACCCGGTTGCAGCGGGGGCGGAATGGGCAGCCGCTCGGGCGCCCATCGATCCGCGGCGCGACGCCGTCGATCTGGTTCAAGCGCTCACCCGGCTCGACCATCGCGGCCGAGGAATTCAGCAGACCAAGCGTATAGGGATGCCGCGGCTGGTCGAGCACGGAGTCGACCGGACCGATCTCGACGACCCGGCCGGCATACATCACGGCGACCCGGTCCGCGAGCTCGGCGACGACCGCGAGATCATGGGTGATCCACAGCACCGCCGTACCGGTTTCACGGCTGAGCTTCTGGACCTCGAACAGGATCTGGCTCTGGATCGTGACGTCGAGCGCGGTGGTCGGCTCGTCGGCGATGATCAGGTCGGGTGCATTCAGCAGCGCGGTCGCGATCGCGACACGCTGGCGCATGCCGCCCGAGAACTCATGCGGGAACTGCTTGAGGCGTGCCTCCGGCGAGGAGATGCCGACACGTGCCAGTGCCTTGGCCGCCTCGCTCAGCGCTTCCGCGCGGCTGCACTGGCGATGCTCCAGGATCGCCTCGCTCATCTGCTCGCCGATGCTGAGCACCGGGTTCAGCGTCATCAGCGGATCCTGGAAGATCATGGCGATGCGATCGCCGCGCAGCTTGCGCAGCCGCTCTTCGGACGCCTCGCGAAGGTTCTCTCCGGCGAAGGTGATCTCGCCCGCAACGATCTCGCCCGGCGGATCGATGAGCTGGACCAGCGAGAAACCGGTCACCGACTTGCCGGAACCGGATTCTCCGACCAGCCCGAGCACCTCGCCGCGCGCGACGCTGAGATCGACGCCATCGACGGCCGGCCAGGCGCCATCGAGCGCGTGGAAGACGGTCCTGAGTCCCCGGACCTCGAGAAGCGGAGCACTCATGAGCGCACGTTGAAGCTGCGGCGCAGGCGGTCGCCGACAAGATTGAGCGACATGATGAGCAGCACCAGCGCGATGCCGGGGAATACCGCGATCCAGTATTCGCCGGAGAGGAGGAATTCGAAGCCGTTGGCGATCAGCAGTCCGAGCGAAGGCTGCGTCACGGGCACGCCGACGCCGAGGAAGGACAGGGTCGCCTCCAGCGTAATTGCGCTCGCAATGCTGATCGAGGCCACCACGAGCACCGAGCCGACCGAGTTCGGCAGGAGATGGGCCAGCATGATATGTCGGGTCGGCAGACCGAAATTCAGCGCCGCCTCGATATATTCCTTGCGACGCTCGACCAGGGCGGCGGCACGCATCAATCGTGCATATTGCGCCCATTGCACCAGCACGATCGCAAAGATCACCTTGTCGACGCCACGGCCGATCGAGGCGAGCAGCACGAGCGCGATCAGGATCGAGGGAAAGCCGAGCATGAAGTCGACGACGCGCATGATCACGGCATCGACCGCGCCGCCGAACTGAGCTGCGAGCAGGCCGGCGGTAATGCCGATGACGAGCGCGCCCGCGGTCGCCGTGAGACCAACCATCAGGCTGGTCCGAAGCCCGTAGAGGATCGCGCTCAGCATGTCGCGACCCTGGGCATCGCTACCAAGCCAGTAGGTGATGCCGGTCATGCCGCTGTCTCCCGGAGCCAGCCGGTTGTCCATCACGCTCAACGAGGCGAGGTCGTGCGGGTTCTGCGGCGCGATGACGGGAGCAAGTACGGCGAGCAGGACAAGGATACCGAGCAGGATCGCGGCGCCGCGCGTCGTCGGCCGGTTCCGGATCCGGCGCAACACCTTCTCGCGCAGGGGCGTATCGGCATAGGCCGGCACGACTGGAGCTTTCGCCGGCGCGCTCATGCCATGTCTCCGGTCAGCTTCACGCGCGGATCGAGCGCGGCATAGAGAATATCGACGAGGAAGTTCACCGTGACGAAGAGCAGCGTTGCCAGCAGCACATAGGCGACGACCACCGGCCGATCGAGCTGGTAGATCGAATCGATCAGGAGCTTGCCCATGCCGGGCCAGGCGAAGACCGTCTCAGTGATGGTGGAGAAGGCGACGAGGCTGCCGAACTCGATGCCGACCACCGTCACGACCGGGATCAGGATGTTGCGCAGCACGTGCCGACCGACGATCCGCTTGCGGCGCACGCCCTTGGCACGGGCATATTTCACATAGTCCTGCGTCATCGTCTCGGTCGTGCCGGCCGCGACGAGGCGGATCATCAGTGCCGTATTAGGGATGGCGAGGTTGAGCGCCGGCAGGATCAGATGCTGCAGCCCGTCCAGCGTGAGCAGGCTGGTCTGTACGCCAAGCACGGAGACGGTCTCGCCGCGGCCGGCCGTCGGCAGCCAGCCAAGCACGACCGCAAAGAGCAGGATCAGCATCATCCCCTTCCAGAAATTCGGAAGGGAATAGCCGAGCACGGTACTCGCCATGATGATCCGTGACGGCCGGCTGTCAGGATCGAGTCCCGCGAACAGCCCGAGTGGCACACCGACCGTGACGGCCAGCATCATCGCCAGCAGCACCAGTTCGAAGGTCGCGGGCAGACGGGCGAGGATCAGTTCGATCGCGGGCACGCCATGCACGAAGGAGCGCCCGAGATCGCCCTTCAGGGCATTGCCCATGAAGGTGAAATATTGCTGCCAGACTGGCAGGTCGAGGCCGAGCCGCTTGATCAGGGCCGCGCGCTCGGCGGCACTGACCTGTGGCGAGACCAGGAGCTCGATCGGGTCTCCGATGCCATAGACGGCGAAGAAAACCACGACCGAGACCGCGAGCAGAACGATGACGCTCTGGATCAGCCGCTGCAAAACATAGGCGGTCATTGCGTTTGATCGACTCTGCTACGCTTACTGGATGACTGGACTTACTTGGCGACCGGCTTCACCGACATCGCCAGCATGAACTGGTCGGCGCGGCCGGTGACGCTCAGGTCGGACTTGAACGCCCAGATGCCGCTTTCGAAGTGCAGCGGGATGAACGCACCGTCTGCGAGCACCAGCTTGCCGGCTTCCTGCAGCAATTCGGCCCGCTTGGCATCGTCGAGCGTCGTCACGGCAGTGCGGATCACCTTGTCGAACGCGTCGTTCTTGTAGCCGCCATAGTTCGAGCCGCCGAGGGTCTTCTCGTCGTTCGGGGTCGGCGGCCACTGACGCAGGAAGGACGCAGCCTCACCGGTGCCGGAACCCCAGCCGCCGAGCGCAACGCTGAATTCCTTCTTGGCGCGGCGCGGGAAATAGATCGCGCGCGTCATCGCATCGACCTCGGTCTTGATGCCGATCTGGGTCAGGTACTGCGCGACAGCCTGGGTGATCTGGCTGTCATTGATATAGCGGTCATTGGTCGAGGACAGCGTCAGCTGGAAGCCCTTGGCATAGCCTGCCTCGGCCATCAGCTTCTTCGCGGCAGCCGGGTCATAGGCCAGCTTCGGCGGGTTCGGCAGCGTGCCGAACATACCGGTCGGCAGGAACTGGTAGGCCGGCTCTGCCGCACCGTCCATGATCCGCTTGACGATCGCGTCACGATCGATGGCGAGCGACATCGCCTTCCGGACGCGGGGGTCCTTGAGCGGGTTCTTGCCGTCTTCGGACTTGACGAAGGGGCTCTGGTCGCGGGCCACGTCGAGCTGGAAATACATCACGCGGGTCGAGGGCGTGACGACATGGCCAAAGCGCTTGTCACCCTTGATGCGGCCAAGGTCGCGCGCCGCGGGATTCTCGATGACGTCGTAGTCACCGGCAAGCAGCCCGGCCAGGCGCGGACCGGCATTGGTCACCGGCAGCAGGCGCACGGTCGCCCAAGGCTCCGCCTTGCCCCAGTAGCTCGGGTTGCGCTCGAGCTCGATCGACGAACCGCGAACATAGGACTTCAGCTTGTAGGGGCCCGTGCCGATGGCGAGGCTGCCGTCATTGAAACCGCTCACGGCCGGCCAGGCGCCGGTCACGCCGCAGTTCTTGGGAACGTCATAGCTGATGGGGCCATGCTCGACGATCGAAGCCGAGAGAATGCTGAGGCTCGAAAGCAGGTTCGGCATCAGCGGTTCGGGGTTGATCGTGTTGATGATCAGCGTGTGGGCGTCGGGCGCCTCGACCGAGGCGAAGTTCCCGGTGATATCGGCGAAGGAATCGGAGACCTTGGTCTCGTTCTTCAGCGTGCGGCAGAACGTGAAGACCACGTCTTCCGCAGTGAAGGGCTTGCCGTTCGAGAAGGTGACGCCCTGGCGCAGTTTGAAGGTCCAGCGGTTCTTGCCGTCATTCTCCCAGGAATTGGCGAGGCTGGGATGGAGCTTCTGCTTCTCGTCCTGACGCACGAGCGAGTCGAAGATGTGCTGGGCCAGCGCATTGTTCGGCGTGAGATCATGGTAATGCGGATCGACAGCTGTCGGTTCCGAAGCCAGCGCGATGCGCAGGGTCTGGGCCCAGGCCGGCGCGGCGGCAAGGCAGGTTCCGGCCAAAGCCGCAACCATTAAGGATTTACGCATGGTCATCTCCGCTCCCAATGTGAACCATTTTGACAGCTTCATTTTCGTTGGGTAGCAAACATGAAAATATTCGAACGTCAATCGGGTGGAGACGCATGTCCCAAGGCTTGAAGCCGACGACCGATCTCTCGAACCGGATCGCCCGGGTCTACCCGTCCTTGAGCAACGGGCATCGGCGTGCAGCCGATTTCGTGCTGCAGCACCCACTCGACGTCGCCACCATGACGATCGAAGGACTGGCTGAAGGCAGCGGGACCTCCAACGCCACCGTCACGCGCTTCGTCCGCGCTCTTGGCTATGGAAACTATGCCGAATTCCGTGCAGCCCTCTCCTCGGCCCTGAAATTCGCGCTCGATCCGGTCGACAGTTTTGCAGGCGCACGCTCGGCCGCGGGCTCGACCTTCGCCACCTTTGTTGACGCCCTTTCCGACCAGTCGGCCAATCTGCAGGCCGCGCGGGACGCCCTCGACGAGGCGACCACGACACGGGCGATCGAGGCGCTGCTCAAGGCGCGCCGCGTCTTCATCGCCGCGTCGGGGGCGAGCCATCATGTCGCATCTTTCCTTGAAGACGGGCTCGCGCTCTATCTCGACGCCGACGTGACCTTCGCGTCCTCACGCGCTGGCCCTGAACGAGCCATTCGCCACATGCTCTCGGCCAGGCCCGACGACCTCGTCGTCGCGATCTCGGTGCCGCGCTATTCGCGCACCACGCTCGACCTCGCCTCCTTCGCGAAGAAGCGGGGGTCGACTTTGCTTGCGCTGACGGACGGCCCCACCTCCCCACTCGCCAACATCGCCGACATCACGCTCTTCGCCCCGGCCCGGAATCGGCTTCTGCCGAATTCGCCGACTGCCATCTTCGCGCTGGCGGACGCCCTGATTACGGCGATCGCCCGCGAGCGACCTGACGCAGTCGAAGCACTGAAGGGCTTGAGCGAAAGCCTGCTCTGGACATTTCACCACTGAGGTGAGCTTGCCATGCCCCCGTCAACAGACGGGGTGTAGCAACAAACCCGTGTACCGGCGCCGATCATGGCGCTTCGCGCAACTGAAGGAGCATCGCAAGACGAATTCAACTGAAGCGAAAGCGATTCAGGCTCTTGCACAGCAGCGCGATGACAGTGCCCCCGCTCTATCGGGTTACGTCACGGCGTATCCGCCGACTTATCGACAGGTAACCAAGGCAAGAGTCGAACCCGAAGAGGTCGTTCATGGCGCAGGATTTCTGCGCTATTTTGAAAACTATCTGATTCAAAAATCTGAAATTGCATATCGAATTCTCGTCTATCGTCAGAACATTGGTCTTGGCGCGAGAGTGCACAAATTGCTATTCTTCTAATCTGGAATTCGCGGAAGACACGGCCTAGCACCGAGACGATCGCGCACTGGATCGATGCCACGATGGATTGTGGATGAACGACCGGGTGAATGACAAGTACGCAGGCGCTTCCCAGGCGCAGGGCGGAGGACCTGACACGACGGTTGGGGACGGAAAGAAGTGGCGCTGGCCCACCGCATTCCGCCACGCAATCCTGCGACGCTGGAACGCCCTCTCCCTCGAACGCCAGTTCCTCCTTACCGCCGCCTTGGCCGTCGGCCTCTCCATGGCCGCGCTCGGCTATTGGGTCGAGAGCCGAATTCGCTCCGGCTGGATTCAAGGCATGGCGGAAACGGGAGCGCTCTATCTCGAGGGATTTCTGGCACCCCATGTGCAGGGGCTGGATGCCTCGAACACATTACCGGAGGAAAGCCGTGAGAAGATCGAGGACCTGCTGGTTAATACCAGCCTCGGCCGCCACGTCGCGATCATCAAGTTATGGGACCTCAACGGGAACCTGATCTTCAGCACGAGCAAGGTCGAGTCTCACGGGAAGCTGCCGGCAGGCGACATCAAGCGGATCATGGCCGGCAACGTCGTCGTCGACACTGATCTCGACGATGACGGCGATGAGCTCAGGGCACTGAAGTTAAAGCCAAAGCTGATCGAGATCTATGCGCCGATCTACAGGGAGAAGACCAGGGACATCATCGCGATCGGAGAATTCTACGAGTTCAGCCAGTTCATGAACCGAGAGATCTCCAGCGTCCGATACGCGACATGGTTCCTCATCGCGAATGTCGCCATCGTCATCGTCATCCTGCTACATGTCATCGTCAAACGCGCGAGCCGAATCATCAGTAGCCAGCAGGCTCTTCTCGAGCAGAACCTGGCGCGGGCTGAAGCCCTGGCGAAGCGGAACAATGCGCTCAGGCGGGCAGCGGACCGGGCCAGGCTCAACGCCACCGTTCTCAACGAGACCTATCTTGCCAGCATTGGCGCCGACATCCACGACGGGCCCATCCAACTCCTCAGCCTGATGATGCTGAAGCTGCCCTCTGCAGCAGATCGGGCGAGCGGGACCGTGGCGCCCGCAGCCCATGCTCACGGCGAGCTCGAACCCCTGATCCAGCAGGTCCTCTCGGATCTGCGCAACCTGTCGTCAGGGCTGGCACTGCCCGAGGCGGAGAATCTCTCTCTCGCTGAGACCATCCATCTGGCCATTACCCGCCATGAGCAGCAGACAGGCACACATGTGCTTCGCAACATCGCCGAACTGCCCGCGCAGGTTCCCGTCGCCATCCGCTTCTGTTCTTACCGGGTCGTGCAGGAGGCGTTGACCAACGCCTATAAACACGCCGGGGGGCGGGGGCAGAAGGTCGAAGCCCGCATTGGCGACGATAGGCTCGAGATCTGCGTGTCGGACAGTGGCAGCACCTTGCCCGTCCAGCACCGTGACACGACACTCGGTGGTGGCGGCCTCGGGGTGCGGGGCATGGACAGCCGCATCAAGGCATTGCGAGGCCAACTCACAGTGAGTCGGCTGCCTACCGGTGGAACCGAAGTGCGCGCCACGCTGCCCATGCGATCCTGACGGCGCGATCCCGCCCCTATCGAGGCCTCGCCGGATCACGCGTATCAGATGCCGGAGGAACGAGCCTTTGCGCCGCGATCACAACCTCGAGACGATTCCTGGCATTCAGCTTGTGCATGAGATTGGTCATATAGCCCTTGATCGTCTTCTCGCTCAGCGAGAGGGCCCGGGCGATCTCTCGATTCTGCTTCCCGCACAGGAGAAGCCTCACGATCTGGTCCTCCCGCACACTCAGCCTGGTGCTTTGCGCCGCCCTCTTCTCCAGCGCTTTGCTTTGCAGCGCACCGATCACCTTGGTGGCGAAAGCAGGCGTGATATAGATCTCGCCTCGCCGCGCCGCCTCAATCGCGTCGAAAAGATCATCGGCGGGACTGCCCTTGAGGACGTACCCGCTGGCGCCGGCGTCGAGCGCCTGAATGGCATGGTCGGTACTGGTCGATGCGGTGAACACCACCATTTTCATGTGAGGCGCAGCCTTGGATGCGTCCGAAATCGCCTGGAAGGCATCGCCCGCCATGTTCAGATCGACAATCATCGCGTCAGGCTGGTGAGTTTCCGTGATCGTGGTGATGTGATCAGCAGCGGAACCGGTCGCAACGAGCGAGAATCCACCTTTGCGTTGCAGCAGTGCAACGATCCCTTCGGTCAGAAGCGGGTGGTCGTCTACAACCGCAATCGATATGCCATCCATCGCTGACCTCCCCCAATTCTATGCCGCGACGCTGAGAGCATGCTGGCTCATTTACAGCCTCGTGTAAATGACTTGGTGAACGAAGGGTTAACTTATGTTGTCTTCGCGCCAAACGCTCGCCCAGGAACCGCCGTATGGCTAGATCTTGCACGAATACCTGGTGATTAATGTGACATAGGTCACAGATCGCACCGGGATTGCGTTGATCGTTCAGTCAAATGGATCAACCCCGCGCCTCGGCATTCCCATTGGCTTGCCGAGATCGTCTCGTGTATCGTATGCAGACATTATCATACAATGCATGGAATCCGGAGAGCCGGCATGGCGCGGAGCGACGAGACAATGCAGTGGATCCGCCAGCTCGATCCATCTGCAGGCCCGCGTTACCTCCAGATCGTCGAACTGATTGCCGAGGCCGTCGCGAACGGCACCCTGCGACCTGGCGACAGACTCCCACCTCAGCGGCAACTCGCCAAACTTGTTGACGTCGATCTGACGACGGTTACTCGCGCTTATGCAGAGGCAAGACATCGCAATCTGCTCGATGCGGTAACCGGGCGCGGCTCCTTCATCTCGACGCGGAAGGAACAATCGGGTCCGCTCATCGACCTTAGCATGAACATTCCCCCGCCCCCGAAAGGCATACGCCTTGCTGAATTGATGCAGCGCGGTCTCACAGAGGTCCTGTCGCGATCCAGTGCCGATTTGCTGATGACCTATCATGTCGGAGCGGGTTCGCTGGCGGACCGGGCGGCCGGCTGTGCCTGGCTTGAGCCCGTTCTCGGACGGATCGAACCCGCCAGATTGCTCGTCGCCCCCGGCGCGCAGCCGGCGCTCGTGGCACTGGCCAGCCTGCTCGCAAAACCGGGCGAGGCCATCCTGGTCGAGGCCCTCGCCTATCCCGGCCTGCTTGCAGCGGTGAGGCTGGCGGGGCTACGGCCTGTCCCCGTCGCGACGGACGAAGAGGGTCTTCTGCCGGGCGCCCTGGAGCGGGCCATTGATGAATCCGGCGCAAAACTGCTCTGCGTGACGCCGACGATCCAGAATCCGACCACGGCGACGATGCAGCCTGCACGACGCGATGAGATCGTGCGGATCGCGCAGGCAAAACACCTGAGGATCATCGAAGACGACCCTTACAGCCTGCTCGCCGGCGATGCTCCGCCACCGCTGGTCGCCCTCGCTCCGGAGCGGACCTATCATGTCGCGACCCTGTCGAAGGTCCTGACCCCGGGGCTGCGTACCGCCTTCGTCGTCCTGCCACCGGACGAGAACCGTGACGCGCTCGTCGCGATCCTGCGAAGCATTGCACTCATGCCGCCCCCGCTGATGACGGCTCTTGCAACCCATTGGATCCGGATCGGCGCCGCTGGCGACCTGCTCGACGGGGTGCGCCGCGAGGCTGCGGCCCGCCAGGAGCTGGCCCGCTCCATCCTGCCGGCTTCGGCCCGGCATCATCCGAACGGCCTGCATATCTGGCAGCCGCTGCCAGCGCATTGGGATCGTTACCGCCTGGTCGAGGCAGTCCGTCAGGAAGGCCTCGGGGTCACGCCATCGGATGCATTCAGCGTCGAAGGCGAGGCCCCGGACGCGGTCAGGATTTCTCTGGGCGGCGTGCCGGAACGCGGCCGCCTCGCCCATGCCCTGAAGGCGCTGGCCGCAATCATGGGCAATGAGCGCTCGCAGCATCAGGGGATCGTCTGACGAGACCAGGAGCGCTCAGGCACAGCCTCCTCAACGCGCTCCGTTCCTCCGGGTCAGGCCGGCGTCTTCTCACCCTTGGGGCGAGCCAGCCGACCTTCCTCAGCCTTGTGGAAGAACTGTGCTGCGACGAGCCAGCCCTTCAACGGCTGCAGCGGCGGGATGCAGGTCAGCAGGATCAACGGCAAGGTGGTGACGAGATGAACCCAGGCCGGCGGCTCATAGGCCATTTCGAGCCAGAGCGGGAACACCACGGCCGGAATGCAGACAAACATCATTACGAAGAAGGCCGGCCCGTCGGCAGGGTCAGCAAAGGAATAGTCGAGACCGCAGACCTCGCATTTCGGCCGCAGCTTCAGAAAGCCCTCGAACAGGTGCCCCTGTCCGCAACGCGGACACCGTCCGCGCAGGCCGGTCTGGGCAGGCGAGAGGGGTGGCCATTCTTGGTCGGACACGGGAACAACTCCTTGAAGCCAGCTCTGAGCGGCCAACGTCGCCCACTAAATGGCAACAGAGACGTACAATGTCAAGATTGTACGCATACACAGATGGAAAGCGACGGGCCAATCCTCGCGACAGACACATCGCGCGGCCAACAGGCTTCTGCCGCGCGATGGAGCAAGTCTAGAGGCGTTGAAGTCGCGGGTACGGCGCGAGATCGGGACTGACACTACAGCCACCCTGGGCGGCGAGACGGGTGAGAAGCGAGCGCCGAACGGTCAGCCGCGCCGCGATGCCCCAGCCGGCTTGGCGATCGAAGCAAAATGCAGGTTCACGATTTCGGCTCCGGCACATCGAGCTTCAGCTCGACATGAACCGTATCGCCATCGGCATGCGTGACGCGGAAGCCCAGATCGCTCGCCATCTGTAGCATCGGAACATTATGCGCCAGCACTTCGCCGAAGAGCCGCTGGTAGCCCTGCTCCCGCGCATGCGTGATGATTTCGGTCATGAGGCGATAGCCGAGGCCCCGCCCCTTCATGTCGGAGCGGACGAGGATCGCATATTCCGCCGTCTTGCGCTCCGGGTCGCCCGAGATCCTGACGACGCCGAAGATCGGCCCCACCCCATAGGGCGCACCGGGCTCCCCAGCGACCAGGGCCATTTCCCTGTCATAGTCGATCTGTGACAGCCGGGCCGCCGTTGCATGCGGAAAGATCTTCACCGGTCCCAGGAAGCGCATCCGCAGATCGTCCGGCGTACACAACGCGACCATCTCGGCGAGAGCGCTCTCGTCCTCGGGCCGGATCGGGCGCAGATGGAGCTGCGTGCCGTCGCCGAGTGCGATCTCGCGCTCGAGCTGGTGCGGATAGGCGCTGACCGCCAGTCCAAGACGGCGCCCTTTCTTGCCGGCGATGACGATCCGGGCATCGAGCGCAATGCAGCCTTCGTAGTTGGCGAGAAGCGGGTTGATGTCGAGCTCGATGATCTCGGGCAGCTGCACGACCAGCTCCGACAGGCGAACGAGAATATCGACGACCGGTTCGAGCGGCACGGCGGGAACGTCGCGAAACCCCGCCAGTAACCGCGCAACCCGCGTGCGCGAGATCATGTCGCGCGCCAGGACCGAATTCAGCGGCGGCAACCCGATGGCGCGGTCCCCGATCACCTCCGTCGCGGTGCCGCCGCGTCCGAACAGGATCACGGGACCGAAGGTTTCATCCTGAGCAATGCCGAGGATCAGTTCGTGTGCCTTCGGTCGGGAGATCATGGGCTGGATCGCAAAGCCATCGATCCGCGCCGTGGGTCGAATCCGGCCCACGCGCTCCAGCATCTCGCGCGCCGCAGCCTCGACCTCCACCCTGCTCTTCAGGCCCAGGACGACGCCGCCGACATCGGATTTGTGGATGATGTCATGCGAGAGAATCTTCAGCGCCACCGGAACCGCGATCCCCTCGAAACATGCTCCGGCCTCCTCCGGGGTCGCCGCCAGTTTCGTCTCGACGGTGGGTATCCCGAACAGCTCAAGCAGTTGCTTCGATTCCGGTTCCGTCAGCGACGTGCGTTTCTCGCGCAGGGCTGCCCGGATGAGTTTGCGCGCCGCCTCGACCTGCCTGGGCGCAATCGCAACGCCAGCTGTCGGGGTTTCCAGCAGAAGCTCCTGGTTTCGCCGGAAGGCGGCGAGATGACTGAAGGCCCGGACCGCCTCTTCCGGTGTCGCAAAATTCGGAAGTCCGCCGTCACGCAGATGCGCCCTGGCGGCCTGCGCGAGCGTGCCGCCGAGCCAGCTCGTCATGACGGGAACATGCTTCTGCCGTGCGACAACCCGGGACACGGCACGTGCCGTCTCCGCGCCGTCGGCGACCGCGGACGGACAGTTGATGACCAGGACGGCATCGCTCTCGCGCTCTTCCAGCAGCGCTTCCAGCGCAGCCGCGTAACGATCTCCCGTTGCGTCACCCAGGACATCGACCGGGTTACCGCGCGACCAGCCTTCAGGCAGCACGCTTTCTAGCTTGGCGATCACCGCCGGGCTGAGGGTCGCGACGCGGTTTCCCCGCTCTCCTACGGCATCGACGGCGAGGATGCCGGCGCCGCCGCCATTGGTCAGAATGGTCAGCCGGTCGCCAGTGACGCGGACACCTTTTGCCAGGATCTCGGCCGCGGCGAAGAGCTCATCGAGTTCGGCCACCCGCAACAGGCCGGCGCGCCGAAAGGCAGCGTCATAGACTGCGTCCGCGCCCGCAAGTGCGCCGGTATGCGACAGCGCCGCCCGCGCTCCGGCGGCACTGCGCCCGGCCTTCACCACGATGACAGGCTTCATGCGCGCCAGCGCCCGGGCTGCCGACATGAACTTGCGGGCATGGGAGATGTTCTCGACATAGAGCAGCACTGAGCGCGCCGTCGGATCCGTGCCGAGGTAATCGAGCATGTCGCCCGCGTCGACATCGCTGGTGTCGCCGAGCGCAATCGCGTGCGAAAGGCCGATACTGCGCCGGTCAGCCCAGTCGAGCAGCGCAGACATGATGCCGCCGGACTGGCTGACGATGGCGATATGGCCTGGCCGCGGCGTCAGATGCGCAAAGCTCGCATTGATCGCGCGGGCGGAGGAAATCAGGCCGAGGCAGTTCGGCCCGACGATGCGCATCAGATGCGTCTTGGCCGCATCGAGCATCCGTTGCCGCAGCCCATCCGTGGCCGCACTGTCGCCAAAGCCGTTGCTGATCACGATTGCGGCGCGGCAACCACGTTGTCCGAGCTCCGATATCAGCTCGGGAACCGCCGCTGCCGGCGTCGCCAGGACGGCAAGGTCGGGCGTGACAGGGAGTTCTATGACGGAGCGATAGCTCAACGCCGCGCGGATCGCCGTTTCATGCGGGTTGACCGCCATGATCGGCCCCTTGAACCCCGCGCCATAGAGATTGGCGGCAAGCGTCGCCCCGACCGAACCGGGCTGATTGCTGGCCCCGATCAGGGCGATCGCGCGAGGATTGAAGAGCGCGTCGAAATTCCGAATGCTCATGAGCGGAAACCGGGCTGAACGCGCCCGGTCTCAAGCCGGGAGTGGCTCAACCGCGCGTTTGCAGAGTTGAGCCATTTTCCCCGCAACGATCAATGGCACATGAAGAGCGGCACCTTGCTGTTCTTGAGCAGGGATTGCGTCACCCCGCCGAGCAGCCATTCGCGCAGGCGGGAATGGCGATAGCCACCCAACACGATGAAGCCGGCACCGAACTCGGCCGCCTCGTCCTGGAGTGCGGTCGCGACGTCGCGCCCCTTGCCGAGCGCCACCGTCTTGACCGTGACATCGACGCCATGACGCGCGAGATGAGGTGCCAGCTCGACGCCGGGCACCGCGTTGGACAGGTCCTTCTCGCCGGTGACCGAGACGATCTCGACAGCCTTGGCGGCTCGCAGAAACGGCAAGGCATCGGCAACCGCACGCGCCGCGCTCGCCCCGCCGTCCCAGGCGATGACGATGGTCTCTCCGGAGAAGCCGGGATGGCCGGGCGGAACCACCAGGACCGGCCGGCCGCTCTCGAACAGCGCCGTCTCGATCAGGCCGCGGTCGATGGCGAGCGTCGTCGGCTCCGCATCCAGGATTGAGAGGTCGTTGACGCGGGCATGGTCGAGAAAGCGCTGCAGCAGGCTGCTGTAGATCAGTTGAGGGCTCTCCACCGTGCTGACCACGCCGGCAAGATTGGCCGCGAACCGGGCGTCGGAGGCAAGCTTCTGCGCGAGACCGGCGATGCGCCGATTCTCCGACGCAACGATCGCGCCGCTGAAATCATCGATCATCGAATAGGGCACGGAAAACCGGCTTGCCGCCGCCTGAACCGTAAGATGCGCATTCGTCTGCCGCGCCAACGAAAGCCCGTAGCCGACAGCAAGGTTCTCCTCGGTCTGCCCCTCCTCCGTCACCGCCACCAATATGCTCTTGATGCCTTCGATCATGTCATCCTCCAGTACGCGAAAGAACCTCCGCCAGTCCGGCCAAAACGTCCTTGCGCCAGATCAAACCGGACGCGCCCGAAATATGCGCGATTGATCGTGGCCTGCATATCCAAGCGGCAGAAAGGACGGACGACCATCATGCTTTATGTCATCACCCTTCATCTCGCCCGGACGAGCGGCTATCCCGAGGGAAGCCCACGACATGGCTACGAGATCACCGCGCCGCTCGACCCTGACGGACATATCGATGCGGCCGCCTGGCAGGAGCAGCGCGATCTCTGCCGCGTCAGGCGCTTCTCGGCGGGGGAGCCGGATCGTCACGGCTGGCTCCTGCGCCGGGCCGGAGGCGCCGGCGGCGCGACCTGGTTCATCGACTATGACGATTCCGGCAGCGATGACGACGAGGCCGGCTACCGGCTCGACCGGCACCGCTTCGTCGTCGGCGACTATGTCTCTATCCGCGACGGTGACGGCGACTTGCAGCCCTTCCAGATCATTGCCGTGAAACCGAGGGCCCCGGTCAAACCAGTCATCGCCTGAAGGCATCTACGGCATCTGCGCGGTGCCGGTGTGCAGGGGGGCGCCTTGCTCCATATCAATGCGTCCCTGCACACTGGGCTCGATCATAGATGCCACGGATGCGTCGAGATGTGGGGGACATGCGATGACAGCAACGGCGAAAGCGCAGGCGGGCTACGCGAGCATCATGGTGCCGCTGAACCTCGGCAGCGGGGCCGCCGATCGGGTCAAGCTGGCCGCGTCCCTGGCGGATCGTTTCGGCAGCCGGCTGATCGGCATCGCCGCAGAGGACTTCGTTCTCCCCTATGTCGGCGACGGCCTGGCGAGCGTCGACGCGCTCCTGATTGAGGAGAGCAAGCGCGCAGTCTCAGCAGAGCTTGCCCGCGCCGAAGCGATATTCCGCAAGGCCGCCGGCGACATGAAGCACCTCGTCTGGCGCAGCGCCATCGAGACACCGCGAAACTTCGTTCTCGACCAGGCCCGCGCAGCAGATCTCGTGGTGCTGGCGCGCCAAGCCCATCACGATCCCGTCCAGGGAGGGATGAGCCTCTCTCCGGGCGATCTGGTCATGTCGCTTGGCCGGCCGCTCCTCGTCGTACCGCCCGACGTCAGCTATCTCTCCGGCAAGCATATCCTGGTCGCCTGGAAGGATACGCGGGAAGCGCGGCGTGCCGTGCGGGATGCCCTGCCGCTTCTGATGCAGGCGGAATCCGTGACTGTCCTGTCGATCGGCCCGGATGCCGAAGATCAGGGCGCCGAAGACGTGCGCGACTATCTCACCTTGCACGGTGTGGCGGCAAAGGCAGTCCTGCAGACCGACAGTGCCAAGCATGCAGTCAACGAGTTGATCGACTTTGCGACCGAGCACGGCGCCGATCTCATCGTTTCCGGCGCCTATGGCCACAACCGCATGCGGGAATGGATGTTTGGCGGCATGACGCGCGATCTGCTGCAAGCTTCACCGGTCTGCTGCTTGATGTCACATTGAGGCTTTGCCGGCTTCGCAGGCGTCCACCGTCCGCATGACATCCCTGCTCCCATCCGGCTCGCATAGGAGGTTTCGGGGTGCCCCAGTCTCAGGCGGAGGCCCTGACACAGCCCGACAGTGAAAGCTGGGCGGCGCGGACCTCCCGGCTCTATCGCCAGCATCTTGACCTGATTCTGGTCGGCATTGCTTTGGCCGGGCTCATTGCCGGCGGCTGGTTCTGGTGGAGCGGCATGGCGAACTCAGCCAGTCGCGCCTGGACTGTTGCGACCATCCCGGTGCTGCTGGCGCTCATCATACAGATCGTCAGGTCACTGCGGCGCGGCGATGTCGGTCTCGATATCGTCGCTGCCCTGTCGATGTCGGCGGCGCTGGCCTTCGGCGAAAGCCTGGCCGGCAATGTCGTCGCGCTGATGTATGCCGGCGGCCAGTTGCTCGAGAATTTTGCCCAGGGGCGTGCGCGCCGGGAGATGTCGGCCCTCCTCGGCCGGGTCGCCTTCAATGCCATGCGTTATCGCAGCGAGACACTCGAGGAAGTGCCGATTGCCGCGATCCGCCAGGGCGACCGCCTGCTGATGCGCACCGGGGAGGTGCTGCCGGTCGACGGCCATGTCGCAAGCGGCACCGCCGTGCTCGACCTTTCGGCTTTGACCGGAGAATCCGTGCCGAAGAGCCTGAGCCGCGGCGCCGAGGTGCTCAGCGGAGCAACGCTGCTCGGAGCCCCGTTCGATCTGATCGCGAGCCGGCCGGCGTCCGAGAGCACCTATGCCGGGATCGTCAAGCTGGTGGAACAGGCGCAGGCGAGCAAGGCGCCGATGGCTCGCCTGGCGGACCGTTACGCCATCGGTTTTCTCGTGCTGACCCTCGCGATCGCGGGGGCCGCCTGGCTGCTGAGCAGCGACCCGATCCGCGCCCTGGCAGTCCTCGTCGTGGCGACGCCCTGTCCCTTGATCCTCGCCGTGCCGGTCGCGATCATTTCAGGCATCTCGAAGACCGCGCGGGGCGGCGCACTGGTCAAGGATGGCAGCGTGCTCGAAGCCCTGGCGCGAGTGCGAACAGCCATTCTCGACAAAACCGGTACGCTCACCCAGGGGCGCCCGACGATTACCGAGATCCGCACCTGCAACGGCTTTGCCGCGACGGAGGTACTAACCCTCGCCGCGAGCCTCGATCAGGCCTCCGCCCATGTCGTGGCCATTTCACTGATTCGGGCCGCGTCCGATGCCGGACTGCCCCTTCTGCCCCCCTCGGATATCTCCGAAACGCCGGGAAAGGGCATCGAGGGACAGGTCGGCACCAGGCGCATCGCACTGGGCGGCGGTTCCTATGTGCGCAGCCGCAGCCGCGGCGGTGATCCGGACGCGCTGGTTGCGGACGCCCCCCCGGACGCTCTGACCGTGGCGGTGGCCGCGGACGGGCTGCTCGCCGGCGTCATTCTGCTTCGCGATCAACTGCGCGACGATGCGCGTTCGACGCTTCAATCGCTCCGCACCGCCGGAATCGAGCGGATCGTGCTGGCTTCCGGAGATCTTGACCAGATTGCCCGGACAGTGGGCGCGGATCTCGGCGTCGATCAGGTTTTGGGAGACCTGACGCCGGAGGGCAAGGTCGCCGTCGTGCGCCGCGAAGCCGAGAGCCGGGCGGTGATGATGGTGGGGGACGGCGTCAACGACGCGCCCGCACTTGCCGCCGCGGATGTTGGGGTCGCGATGGGCGCGCGCGGCGCCGCCGCGTCGTCGCAAGCAGCGGGCGTCGTCTTGCTGGTCGACGAACTGCAACCGCTGGCGAAGGCACTCGCGGTCGCCCGGCGCACGCGCGGCATCGCTCTGCAGAGCGTCTTCGTCGGCCTCGGGCTGTCCCTCGTCGGAATGCTTGTCGCTGCCCTCGGCTATCTTCCCCCGGTGCAGGGAGCCCTGTTCCAGGAAGCGATCGACATCGTGGTCATCCTGAACGCGCTCCGGGCCCTGCGCTGACGCGAAATGCACATCCGTTGAGCGGTTTCCTGGCCGGTGAGGTATTTGCGCGCGCCTCCGCTCCAGCTTCCACGCTGGCCGTCGCGCTCCCCGCGCCAGCTGCCATCTGGTCATGAATGCCAGGTCTTCTGACGCTGCCCCTCGGAATTCAAAACCCAATCCGCCCCCCGCAGCCCCCTTCGTCCAAGACGTGACAGCAATGCTACCCTGGTGCGCTACGCAATCCGCGACTGGCTGCCGTGCTCTAGTCTGGTCCCTCGTGACGCCCGCCCGCCCCCGCCCCGAACTCACCCGGCAGGCAAACCTTTAGCCGGCTCTGCTCCAGGACCGGCAAACCAACATTCGAGCGCGACTTTCCGCGGGTTGTCAGTATCCTGCACGTTCGATGTCATGGCCTACCGGCCGCCGGTGCAGGTCGAGAGTAGACGGAGGCCCATGAGCCCGCTTGATGTATTCGCCTGGACTGTCCTCGTCGTGCTCGTGTGCAGCACGGTTTTCGTCATCGTCTTCATGGCCATGCTTCCGGGCATGATCGCCAAGCGACGCAATCATCCCTGGGCCCAGGCGGTGGCCGTCGGCGGCTGGGTGACGCTGTTCCTGGGATTCGTGCTGTGGCCTGCCGTCCTGATCTGGGCCTATGTCGACGTACCCGCGCGTGTTGACGCGCCCGCGCGCCCGCAGGAGCTCGCCCGATGATCGTCGTCCTGCTCAATGTCTATCTCGCCCTGCTGTTCGTGCTGGTAAAACTCCGGATCGTGCCGTTCAACCTGTTCTGGAAGGTCTCGCCGGTCCTTGTCCTGCTCCTCTTGCTGATCGGCCTGTTCATCCCGATGAACTGGGGCGCGCCGCAAGGCGCGGCGCTGGCCATCCGGCAATCCGTCGCCATCGTCCCTGATGTCGCCGGCGAGGTGATCGACGTCCCTGTCGAGCCGAACACGCCGTTGAAGGCGGGCGCTGTGCTGTTCAAGATCGACCCCGTGCCCTACGAGGCCCAGGTCAAGGCGCTTGAAGCGCAGTTCCAATTGCAGCAGCAGYGCCTGGCTCAGATGACCCAGCTGCAGAGCACGGGGTCCGGCCGCAGCTTCGATGTCGAGCAACGCCAGGCCGAGGTCGACCAGCTCAAGGCGCAACTCGAGGGCGCCAGGTGGAACCTCGAGAAGACGGTGGTTCGAGCTCCGGCCGCCGGTTACGTCACCAATGTCGCGCTGCGGAAGGGCGCACGCGTCGCCAACCTGCCGCTTGCGCCGGTCATGGCCTTCGTCGACACCGCGGAGACGGTCATCGGCGTCGAGATCCAGCAGATCGATGCCCGCTACATTGCGGCCGGCCAGCCGGTCGAACTGACCTTCAAGTTCGCCCCGGGGCAGGTCTTTACCGGCAAGGTCGAGAGCGTGCTGCAGGCGATCTCGACCGGTCAGGTGCAGACATCCGGGGCGGCGGTGACGCCGAAATCCATCCAGGCAGCCCCCTTTGCCGTGCGCGTGAAACTCGACGACCAGGCCTTTGCCGACAAGCTCCCGGCGGGTGCTGCCGGCGATGCCGCCATCTTCACCGATCGCGTCACGGCCGCACATGTCATTCGCAAGGTGCTGCTGCGGCAGATCGCGATCACCAACTACATCAACCCCTTCTGATGCGAACGCTCCGGCCCGCGGAGCTCGGCGCGCAACGGCCGCCAGCTCCCCGAGCCGGAGCGTCTCGGGATCACGAGCAACGAGTTGGCCCGATCGGATCGCCCGGCTCGGCTGATCGGTCGGGCGTTCGCCGTCCACATGATCTCGCGGCGGCGCGTTGACGCCGGCTGCTGCCGCCGGCTTTGATGCAGCGACACTATACGACCGGCATCGCCCGCTCACGCGGCGGCGGGTTGTTCATCCACACGAAGGGTTATCCAGATGCCTAGCGGCGGCTCCATCATCACAATCAGCGCCGCGAGGCCCCCCCTTCTCCGGGCCTCCGCGGCCCTCACCTGCTCGCCGCTCTCGCCGGCTGTACGCAACGCGAGCCCATCGCGGCGAACGAGGGGCCAGGAATCCCGATCCGTACGCCGCAGGAGCGCAGCTATCTCGATCCCGGCCCTGCACCGAGCGAAGGCAGCGGGCCGGCTTATGTGCGCGAGAACCGCCGCTCGCCCAATTTCGGCGATCGTTTCGGGGGCGATGTCCTGTCCCGCGCGCCGTACTGACCCCAGCCATTGCTGAATGATGCGCAGAGCGGCCATGACCGCTCTGCTGCCTGCCCCCGCGACCTGGATGGCTTCTGCATGAGACGGCATGGGATGAGGATCGCTACTGGGGCACTGGCGTTGTTGCTCGCCGGCTGCGCCGGCGACGTGCAGGGCGTGCTGGCGCCGGTTGCGCATGGCGCACCCGACGCCAGCAAAGTCACCATGCTCGTGGCAACGACGCGCTCGCCCGATCCGGATAACGGCATCCTGTTTTCCGGCGAGCGCGGCGCGAAATCATCCTTCGCCGAGATCACCGTCTCGATCCCGCCCGAGCGCGCCCGGAAGGTTGGCGAGGTCCAATGGCCAAGCCGCCTTCCCGGCGACCCGGAACGCGAATTCGTGACGCTGAAGGTTGACCGTCTCGACCAGCAGGCCGCCTTCGCCCGCTTGCACTCAGCAGCGTTGAAAGCCCCGAAGCGGCGCGTTCTCCTCTTCGTCCATGGCTTCAACAACCGGTTTGAGGATGCGGTCTATCGCTTCGCTCAGATCGTCCACGATTCCGATGCCAATGTCGTGCCGCTGCTCTTCACCTGGCCCTCGCGCGGTTCGCTCTTCGCCTATGGCTACGACCGCGAGAGCACGAATTATTCCCGCCATGCGCTCGAGGCCACGCTGCAGGCGCTGGCGCGCGATCCGGCCGTCGGCGAGGTCTCGATCCTGGCCCATTCCATGGGCAACTGGCTCACGCTCGAATCGCTGCGCCAGATGGCGATCCGCAACGGCCAGATCGCACCGAAGATCGCCAATATCATGCTCGCCTCGCCTGACGTCGATGTCGATGTCTTCCGGACCCAGATCGCCGAGATCGGCAAGAGCCGCGCGAAATTCACCCTCTTCGTCTCGCAAGACGACCGGGCACTGGCGGTTTCCCGCCGAGTCTGGGGCAGCACGGCACGGCTGGGCGCGATCAACCCGGAAGCCGAGCCCTATCGCGACGAGCTGGCTGCCGAAGGCATCACCGTACTCGACCTGACGAAGCTCAGATCGGACGACCGGCTCAACCATGGCAAATTCGCGGAGAGCCCCGAGGTCGTGCGGCTGATCGGGACCCGCCTCGTCGCGGGCCAGTCCATCACCGATTCACGCGTCGGCCTCGGCGACCGCCTGATGGCTGTCACCGCCGGTGCCGCGGCAACGGTTGGAACTGCGGCCGGTCTTGCGATTGCAGCACCGATCGCCATTGTCGACCCCCATACTCGCCGCAATTTCAATGGCCGCCTCGAGCAACTCGGAGACTCGATCAGCGACGCGGCGAGCACGACCGGCGAAGTACTAACCACGCCGCTGGTGAACACGGGCCAGAAACAATAGCCGGATCGCGTGCACCAATCTCCAAGCCGCCGAACGCCAATTTCATGCGGTCGCCCGGGCAAGCTGCGACGGCAAGTGCCGCGGAGCACCTGTCAGATCACAGACGGCAACATCGTCGGTTTTGGCAAGTTCACGGTCACCCGCAGACCCGCCGGCTGGGCCGAAGCGAGGGTGACGTCCCCGCCATGCGCCCGGATGACGTCCCGGGCAATCGTGAGCCCGAGGCCGGTGCCACCGGTCGCACGGCTGCGCGATCCATCGAGGCGTTGAAACGGAGCGAAGGCACGCTCGATCTGGTCCGGCGCAATCCCTGGCCCGCCATCCCTGAGAACAATGACAAGCGCCTGAGCTTCGTCGCGCAGTTTAACGCTGACCCGCTCTCCATAGCGCAGGCCATTGTCGATGAGGTTTGACAGAGCACGGCGCATCGCCACGGGCTGACATGACAGCTGCGCATGATCGGGGCCGATATAGGTGACATGCCCCCCCATATCCGTGAAATTGTCGCAAAGGCTGATCAGCAGCGAGGCAATATCGACCACGCTGTGCGGCTCGCGCCGGGCATCGTCGCTCCCGAACGCGAGAGACGACTGGATCATGGTTTCCATCTCGGAAATATTGGACAGGACCTCCTGCCGCTGATCCTTGTCGCGCACATACTCCGCCATGAGCCGCAGCCGCGTGAGCGGCGTGCGCAGGTCATGCGATATGGCCGCGAGCATAGTGGTTCTCTCATCCACGAAATGCGTGAGGCGCGCCTGCATGTCGTTGAAGGCGTGGGCGATCGCGGCATATTCCGGCAGGTCCATGTCACCGATCGGAGTCAGCGCCCGCTCTCGGCCGAGCCGTTCGGCCGCTCCGGCAAGCTGCGTCAGCGGCTTGACCAGGCTGCGCGCCATCCAGATGGATAGCATGCCGACAAACAGCGCCCCGCCGATCAGGTCCGCCGCGTTCCGCACGTAGCGCGCGCTCGCCAGATCGCCGGCGCGCTGTGTCACGATCAGCCAGGACCGATCCGAGAGGCGGACGCCGATCTCGATTTCCGATGCCACGAGCGGATAGTGCTCGACAGAATCCGCGGCGACATTGGTCATGAGCGCCGGCAGGCCGGACAAGAGAACGACACCGGTCCTGACCTGGCTGAGCAGGTTGCCGTAGGGCGTGATGTTGACAACGACAGCATCCGCATCGACGCCCAGTTTCTTGCTGATCTGGGCCTGGAGCGTCGCGCTCGATGTAGGCGAAGGACCGCCCGGCGCTGCGGGTTGACCTTCACGGATGACGAAATCGAGCCACTCCTTCGATTTCAGCGAAGACAGCGCCAAATCACGCTGGCTGGCATCGGCCGCCGTCACGGTCCGTTGAGCATCGACTGTCGTATCGACAAGCCACTGCGTGTCGAACAACGCGAAATCCGAGGGTGGCACCAGCGCGCGAAGCGCTTCGCCCAGCAGTTGCGTCCCGATGAAGGTGAGGACCACAACAATGGCGATGCGGGGGGCAAAGCCCACCCGCGACCACAGCCTTACCCTCATGGCGTCGCTTCGGGCGCATCGGCAACCACGTCCGCAGTCATGACATATCCCTCGCTCCGCACGGTCTTGATGAGCAGTGGTTCCTGCGGATTGATCTCGATCTTGCGGCGCAGCCGGCTGATCTGGACGTCGATGCTGCGATCGAAGATCTGGCTTGCCCTGCCATGAGCCAGATCGAGCAGCTGATCACGGCTGAGAACACGCTGCGGATGCTCGACGAATGCCAGAAGCAGATCGAACTCGCCGCTGGTCAGGTCGGTCAGCACATTGTCGGGAGACAGGAAGACGCGGCGTTTCRCATCCAGAGTCCATCCCGCAAACCGAAAGTTCGACCGCACGTGATCGCGCGCAGCGGCGGGAGAGACGCCGGTCCGGCGCAGAACAGCCCGCACCCGCGCCAGAAGCTCCCGCGGGTTGAAAGGCTTTGTCACGTAATCGTCGGCACCGAGTTCGAGCCCGACGACCCGATCCGTATCGGATGTCATCGCCGTCAGCAGGATGATCGGGATATTGCTCGTGGCACGGACGCGCCGGCAAAGGCTGAGCCCATCCTCTCCCGGCATCATGATATCGAGGACGATGAGGTCGAAGCGCCCTGCTTCCAGGGCTTCGAGCATCTGCGCCCCGGCCTGGGCCTGCGTCACACGCACCCCATGCTCACTCAGGAATCGCGCGAGGATCCTGAGTATCGTGGCGTCGTCATCGACGATGAGGAGATGAGGGCTGTTCGAGCGGGCCACGCGATGAAGCTCCGGCAGAGGAGTACCCTTGGCCTTCCACATGCCCTTTGGGCAAGCATCATTCTGTAACAGTCTGTTGCAAACCGAAATCCCGGAGACATCCCCCCACGCCCCCACTGCCCTAGAGATGAGCGTCTCGCGAACGCGCTTTGCGCCATTGGGGTTTATGAATGACGTCGTTGGAGGCGCTTCGGCGCATTTTGTCCGGCCGCGTGGCCCTGGCCGCATCTGCCCTGGCGCTCATCTGCACGACAGTTCCTGGTCATGCCCATGCGCAGAGTCTTTTCGATCGCATGCCAACGATCCCCGGCGATTGGACCATCACCCTGGGTGCTCAGGGCAGGTTTCTCCCCGAATTCGAAGGCGCTAGCCGCTTCCGCTTCGAACCCCTGCCGATCGTCTCCGTCCGCCGGGCCGGCAAGGCTGCGCGCTTTCGCGCCCCTCTGGACGGTGCCGGTATTTCGCTGATCGACATCGGCGGCTTCCATGGCGGTCTTGTCGGCAAGTACAAGAGCGGGCGCGACGCTGGCGACTACCCCAGACATTTGCGCGGGCTCGGCGATGTCGACGCGACGATCGAAGCTGGCCTCTTCGCCGAGTTCTGGCCCCGGGATTGGTTCCGGACGCGAATCGAAACGCGCCGTGGTTTCGGCGGGCACAGGGGCTTCGTCGCCGATCTTTCCGCCGATGTCGTCGTTCCCGTCGGCGAACGCTGGACGCTGTCCGGCGGGCCGCGCCTCTCGCTGGCCGACAACAAGGCGACCGCACCGTATTTCGGCGTCGACGCCGCCCAATCGCTGGCTTCCGGGCTTCCCCTCTTCAATGCCAAGGGCGGGCTGCATTCGATCGGCGCCGGCCTGCAGGCGCGCTATCAACTGACGCCGCGATGGGAGGTCCGTGCCTATGTCGAATACGCCCGCCTCAGGGATGATGCGGCATCCAGCCCGCTGGTGACCCGCTATGGATCGCCGGACCAGACGACCGTCGGCCTCGGCGTGAGCTACTCGTTCGACATCAAACTCTGGTGAGGGGATGCCCCTTGGACAGGCGTGGCGAGGGCGCGGCGTATGTGAGGCAGATGGAAGCGCCGGCTCCGGCCGCTAAAGCGTAACGGAGGAAAAGGCATTTACGTTTGCAACGGGCGCAGGGTGGCTGGCAGTGATGATAGAACTGGCGAGCGCGCGAGTGTCGTGCAAATCTCCGGGACCTCGCGATCATACTGCCCCCATTGCAGGCATCTACCGTGCCGGTTCACGCTCCGAGACCAGACAAACCTAGTTTCGCGGGTCGGCGCAGGGGCGTTCTGCGCATTCTATTGCTGGTTGTTGCATCAGCAGCCATTGCAGGCTTGGCTCTGTCCTACAGCACGGTGCGCGACTACGGCTCATTTCGAGCGTCGATACTGACCGGAGCGCCAGGCGGCGCCTATCATTCGCTCGCTTCAGATCTGGCGCAGCTGGCCAGGCGCGACCGAGGGCATCTCGAGGTTATCCCGACGGCGGGTTCGATCGAGAACGCCAAACGCCTGATGGCAGACCAAAAGTCCTGCGCCGAGAAATTTGCCTTCGTTCAGGACGGCACTCCAGTGCCTGCCGAATCCGAACTGGAACTATTGGGGCGCCTGCCCGAGCCGGAGTCGCTGCTTTTTCTGACCCGGCGCGATCGGTCCTTCGGTAGCTTCTCCGACCTACGGGGCGCCTCCATCGGAATAGGCCCCGAGAATTCGGGAACGGCCTATCTCGTGCTCCAGCTGCTCGGCGATCCCGACCTGAAGAAGCTCGACATTCGAACGTCCTATCGCGAGCTCGAGGAGCAGGCTCAGCTTGTGGCGCAGGGCAATCTCGATATTGCCGCCTATGTCATGCGAAATGATGCCGAGTTCCTGCGGACGATCATCGGCCGCTATGATCTGGAAATCATCGAACTCCGAGATTTAAGAGGTTTGACCGACCGCTTTCCATGGCTGACTCTTGGGCGCGTGCCGGCTGGCCGATACGACTTGATGCGCCTGGCCCCTGCGACCGACAAAATGGTGCCGCAGGTCAATACGCTGGTCCTGGCCAACGCGTGCGCGAAGAGAGCTGACCGCATTGAATTGCTGGTGCTCCTGGCGGCTGCGCTTCCGACTTTCGTGCGCAGCAACCCGCCGACCTCGACGAGTTCGGCGACCGCGGTGCCGCTATCGTCCGAAGCGAGGCAGTTCTTTCTGACTGGCGAGCCGGAGTTCGTAGACCGCTATTTTCCGTGGCTCGTGAACCTCATGTCGCCCGCCTATTGGATCTACCTCGTCATGGCCGTTACGGCCCTTTTCAACCTGCTGAAGGGCATCAGCCGCTTTCGTCTTTGGCGACTTGATTCCGCGCGCGAGAAGCTTGAGGCGGAAGCAAGGCTCGTGGCGGGGGAGGCCGTCAGCCATGCGCCAGCACTGCATCCCATCGCGAAGCCCGCCTTGCCGGATGCGGATGAACGTGAAGCGATCAGGGACATGCTGGAGCGCCTGGCCGGGCTGCGCGAGCGGTGTCAGCGCTACGCCAACTCGTTCGCAACGCCGATGGGCGAGGAAATGTTCTATCGCTACCAGCAATTCCTGATCGACCGCACGACTGTCGAACTGAAGGCGCGTCTTGGAACGGGCTCATAACTCGTAGCTGCACCGATGCCAGTGTCTCGTGCCCAACATGTGCGCCGACTATCGCCCCCGACACTGCCCAGCCCCTCTCGTCTGGTCGATGAGATGACACGGCACCGCTCGTTACAGACGTGCTTGTCAGACCGTGCACAAAACCGGCAGCAGGCCAGTTGTTGGATCAGAGGATGGCGGCACCACGTGTTCGATCAGGCGGCGCGACTGGGTGCCTTCTCAGACGGCATGCCATCTTTGATGGCGGCTTTGATTTGGTTCCGCAGCTCAGGCGTATCTTGATGCCCATGCACGGCAACGGCGTGCTGCACCGAGGCCTCCACCAGTTCGCTCTCATTGTCGGCGATGATCGTGACTGAGCAATTCATCTCGCTCGGGAATTCACGGCAGTCGATGAACTTGCGTCCCATAACGTCCTCCCCGATTGGGAGATCAAGCAACCTTCCATCACGTCGAATGAAGGCCGCCTACTTCACGCACAGTACGCTTACGCCCGGGGCCTGGCAAAAAGATCCGGCGCCCGACGATCGGGTGTAGCTGAGATAATCGAAGCCTGCTGATGCGGGAGAATGTCGTTCGCCCCTGTGGGTCTCGACCCTACCAACCCGTTCGCCACTTCAGGCTAGCAGCCAAGGGCGTCACGTCCGGCTGCTATGGACAACGGTTACAGAAATCTTGGAAAATCGTTTAAAATCAATATTTTATGATAATGGCTGGGGCGCCAGGATTCGAACCTGGGAATGGCGGTACCAAAAACCGCTGCCTTACCACTTGGCGACGCCCCAACGCGCTGCTGCGTTCTAGTGTGCGTCGCGCCTCTGCGCAACCGTCGACAAGCGCTTCTCACAGGTGGCTGCATCCGATGCGACAGATCCTTCGGCGAGGCTCTGGAGAAATCCACACAAGAGGTGCTTAGCCCTGTTGCGCTGCGGCGCGACGCTGGCTATAAGCCGGCCACCAGTTGATCGGAGTGTAGCGCAGTCTGGTAGCGCACCACGTTCGGGACGTGGGGGTCGCAGGTTCAAATCCTGCCACTCCGACCAAAATTTCCCGAGATATTTCAAGCCGTTACAAATCAAGCCCTTCGGGGCTTTTTTGTTGCCCGGACCGTTTCAGCGCGGTTTGATCCTCAGGCGGGCCTGCCTTGGCCCGATTAACGCATCCACGACTTCTCCCGGTACAGCGATGGTGTCGCGCGCGAGGCTCCTGTAGTCTCGCCCAAGGACAATGGGGCTCACTCTATGACGCGCTTTTCCCGAATCATCGGAATCATGAGCCTCGCCGTGCTGCTTTCCGGCTGCGACAAATGCGGGGAGCTGATGAAGCTCGATATCTTCGGCCAACCCGTGAAGACATGCTCCGGCAATAATCCGCAAGGCTGAGCGCAGGCCCGTCTGCCTGACGCGAATCGGTGGACTATCGGACCGGATCTTGTATGCGGCCCGATGCTTTCACCTTGTGCGGCTGCATCGGCCTTGCCGAAAACCGCAATCCCCTTTTCGGGCCGATGCCTTCCCGGCCGGCGCCAAAGAAAAAGCCGAGGCAAAGCCCCGGCTCGTTCGTCTCTACCGTTGCAGCGCGTCTCAGCCGCGGCGGCGCAGGAAGGACCAACTGGCCCCGACAAGGCTCGCAGCCAGCGCCATCTTGACCGCATCGCCGAGCAGGAAAGGCTGCACGCCGAAAGTGTAGGCCTTGGCGAAGCCGACACCCGTGGCACCGCTCGCCATCTGCGCCCCGAGCGCGAGCCACAGGCCGCCGAGGCCAAGAATCAGCGCTTCCGCGGTAATGAATCCCGCGATCAGGCGGATCACCGAGGCGCCACGCTCGGCCGCCCAGCCAGCGACAGCCGCCGCAAGCACGAAGCCGACAAGGAACCCGCCGGTCGGACCGGCAAGATAGAGCAGCCCGGCTGCAACCGGCGGCGTGTTGGTGAAGACCGGCAGCCCGGCAAGGCCATAGGCAATATAGAGTGCGACAGTCGCAGCGCCGAGGCGCGAGCCATAGGCGGCGCCCAGGCCGAGCACCGCCAGCGTCTGCAGGGTCATCGGCACCGGCCAGAACGGCACCTTGATCTTGGCCGCGAGGACGAGCAGCAGGCTGCCGGCCACGGCAAGGGCGACATTGCGCGCCAGCGCGGCGCGACGTCCCGAGACCTGGGGAAGGATCGCGTTGACCAGGGTCGGAGCGGAAAGGGGAAGCAGATCGGCCATGCGCTCTCATCCATTTTTCGAGGGCCGCGCTGCGCAGCCGGTTTTCCGTCTATAGAAAATGCTGCAATGCCCTACAAGGCGCGCGGCGGTGCGCGAAGCGGCAAGGCCGGGGCGCAACCTGCCCCCGTGACGCGACTGGACCAGGCGACGGAACCCGCATGAGCGAAGACATCGAATTCGATCGGAGCGCCACGGCTCCCTCCGGCGACGTGGTTGAACTGTCGCCGCTCGTCCGGCGCATCATCGCCGGAAATGGCGGGCCGATGACCTTTACCGGCACCTGCACCTATATCATCGGCCGGGGCACTGTGGCGGTGCTCGATCCTGGCCCCGACGACCCGGCTCATGTCGCGCGCGTCCTTGCCGCACTCGCTGACGAGAGCGTCAGCCATATCCTTGTCACACACACCCATCGCGATCATTCGCCCGCCGTTCCGGCACTGCAAGCGGCGACAGGCGCCATCGTCGCCGGCTGCCTGCCGCATCGCGCGGCGCGCGAACTGGCGCTTGGCGAGATCAATCCGCTCGATGCCGCGGCCGACCGCGATTATGCCCCCGATCTGCCGATGTATGACCGTGACACGGTCACGGGCCCCGGCTGGACGCTCTCGGCGGTCGAAACGCCGGGGCACACCGCCAATCACCTCGCTTTCGCGCTCGCGGAAGAGACAAGCCTGTTTTCAGGCGACCATGTCATGGCCTGGTCGACGAGCATCGTTGCCCCGCCCGACGGCTCGATGGCGTCCTACATGGCTTCGATCGAAAAACTGCGCGCGATGGAGCACGCCATCTACTGGCCTGGCCATGGCGGGCCGGTGAACGAACCGCAGCGCTTCCTGCGCGCGCTCGTACAGCACCGCCGGCTGCGCGAAGCCGCGATCCTCAACCGCCTCAGGGCTGGCGACGAGCGCATCGCGGAGATGGTGCCACCAATCTATCAGGGCTTGCCGGTCGCATTGCATGGCGCGGCCTCGCTCTCGATCCTCGCCCAACTCGAGGATCTGGTCCTCCACGGCACTGTCATCTGCGACGAGGCACTGCCGATGCTGGCGAGCCGATACAAGCTGGCCCGGACCTGATGCAGCGGCGTCGATTTCTTCGGATCGCATCACGCCGTCGCACATGACCTACCGTGCCTCGACCAGCAGCTCGACCTCTGCAGCAAAGGCGGCGATGCGGGCAGCATTTGCGCCGAGATCGTGGCTTCCGATCCGCGAAGCCGAGCGGATGTCGATGCGGCTGCCGTCGGCACGCGGTCGCACTCGGATCGTGATGTCCTCGGCAAGGCGCAGGATTCGGGTGCGCGCCACCGCCTCGATCCGCCCTGCCCCGCTGCGTCCGCCGGGGCGCGACGCTTCGAGCACCTGCCAGCCCAGTGCAGTGGCGGCCCGGCGCGCGATTGTGAACGCCGTTTCGGCCGGGACCTCCAGCACGATCGGCAGCGTCTTCGGATAGGCTTGGCGCTGGATGCGCCGCTCTCCAGCCGGTACGTCGGGCGGCACCAGGCCGTGGCGCACGGTCAACGCGGCCTGCGAGCGGCTGAAGGTCGGGGGATCATCGATATCGGTCGAGATATCGCTCAATCGCGGCAGCGTCAGCCATTTGAAGCCACCATAGAGCACTGGGGCAAGCATGATGAGCGCAAGCACGAAGGCCTGTGCCGCCATGCCGACCCCGCGATGCCCCACCTGCCAGATCCGCATGAAGGCGAGCACGGCCAGCAGCAACGCCAGCAGAACGAAGCCATAGGCACCGGCGATCGGCGCGAGTCCCTGCGCCGAAGGCTCGCCGAGCCGGGCGACGAGAATGGCCAGCAGCAGCACCGCGACGGAAAACCAGGCCAGCCGCCGGCTCCAGCGTGCGGCGCGCGAGACAGGTTCCTCGAAGACGATGCGACGATGCATGATGATTACGTGGCGGGGTCTGGCACCGAAGGCAAGCCTCGCGGCTCAGCCTGTCGGCAGGCGATAGTCCTTGAACTGCTCGCGCAGCGCGGTCTTCTGGATCTTGCCCGTAGCGGTATGCGGTATCGCCTCGACCAGGACGACATCGTCCGGCAGCCACCATTTTGCGATCTTGCCGGTCATATAGGCCAGCATCTCGTCGCGGCTCGGTGAACGGCCGGGTTTTGGAACGATGACCAGCAGCGGCCTCTCGTCCCATTTGGAATGGGCGACGCCAATCACCGCGGCCTCCGCCACATCGGGATGGCCGACCGCGAGATTTTCGAGATCGATGGACGATATCCACTCGCCGCCCGACTTGATCACATCCTTTGAGCGGTCGGTGATCTGGAGATACCCCGCGGCATCCAGCGTGCCGACATCGCCCGTATCGAAGAAACCGTGCTCGTCGAGGATCGCTTCATCCTCACGCCTGAAATAGGCGCCGGCGACGGACGGTCCGCGCACCTTCAGGCGCCCGAAGGTCTTGCCATCCCAGGGCAGGTCCTGGCCGGCATCGTCGGTGATGCGGAATTCGACGGTAAAGGGCGGATGCCCCTGCTTGACCTTGAGATCGTAGAGCGCATCGCCCTGCAGATGCCCATAGACCGGCTTGATCGAGCAGAACGAGCCGATCGGGCTCATTTCGGTCATGCCCCAGGCATGTGCGACCGTGACGCCATATTTGCGCTCGAATGCTTCCGTCATCGCCCGCGGGCAGGCTGAACCACCGATCACCACACGTTTCAGCGTCGAGAGGCGGGCGTTGGTCGCCTCCAGATGCTGCAGCAGGCCAAGCCAGACCGTCGGCACCGCAGCGGTGCAGGTCACGCCCTCGCCTTCCAGCAATTCGAGCAGCGATGCACCGTCGAGCTTCGCACCCGGCATGACCAGCTTGGCTCCGGTCATCGGCGCGGAATAGGCCAGCGACCAGCTATTGGCATGGAAGAGCGGCACGACCGGCAGCACGCTGTCGCGCGAGGACAACCCGATATAATCCGGCGCCGAGCAGGCCATGGCATGCAGCACGTTCGAGCGGTGCGAATAGAGCACCCCCTTCGGACCGCCGGTGGTGCCGGAGGTGTAGCAGAGCCCGGCGGCGGTGTTCTCGTCGAACTGCTTCCAGGCGAAATCATCATCGGCTTCAGTGAGCCACTCCTCGAAGGCGGCTGCTCCCTTCAGGCTGGTTTGCGGCATATGTGCCGCATCGGTCAGCACGATGTAGCGCTCGATGCTCGGCAGCCTGTCCTGGATCTGCTCGATCAGCGGCACGAAGGTCAGGTCGAGGAATAGCATCCTGTCCTCGGCATGGTTGATGATCCAAGCGATCTGCTCCGGGAACAGCCGCGGATTGACCGTATGAGTGATCGCGCCGATCCCGCTGATCCCGTACCAGAGTTCGAGATGCCGGTCGGTATTCCACGCCAGCGTCGCGACCCGGTCGCCGAGCCGCATCCCTTCCCGCTCGAGGCGCCTGGCCACCCGCAGGGCGCGGCGGCGGATATCGGCATAGGTCGTGCGCCGCAGCGAGCCGTCTTCCACCGCGCGGCTCACGACCTCGCGGGTGCCGTGCTGGACGGCGGCATGGTCGATGATCCGGTGCAGCAGCAGGGGCCAGTCCTGCATCAGGCCAAGCATAGCGTCTCTCCCCACGATCATTCTTGCTGTTGTTGGGAGCAGCATAGACAGGCTGCTCCCCGGCAGGGAAGCAGGAGTTGAGCCGGAGCGGGAATGAAGGGCTCGCCTGGAGCCACGCGATAGTTTAGGGCAGAACTGATAGACCCTGAGAGTTGGAACCGTGTCAGCGCCCGACGCCCTACGCACCGATCCAGACCGCGTCTGGTTCCGCTTCATGCGGTTGCACCAGCGCATGCTCGGCCAGATGACGGCGCGCATCCGTACGCTCGGGCTCTCGATCCCTCAATTCGATCTGCTCTCCACGCTGACCGAGCGCGAAGGCATCAGCCAAAGCGAGCTGGCCGAGCGGCTCTACGTCACCAAGGGCAACGTCTCCGGGCTCGTCGATCGCCTGGTGCAGGCCGGCCTCGTCGAGCGCCGCGCCATCGCGGGCGACCGGCGTTCCTATGCGATGCATCTGACGCCCGAGGGGCGCAGGCTGGCGGAAGCCGGCATCGCGGCGCAACGCAGCTATGTCGCGACCACGCTCGGCAAGCTGCCGGCCGGCGATCTCGCAGATCTCGACCGGCTCGTCCTGGCCTGGCGCGACCTCGCTCGCGCCGCGGACGCCGAATAGCGCCTTTATGTTCGCCGGGCTCGCCTTCGCTGGCGGCGGCAATCGCTGCTACTGGCAGGGTGGCTTCCATGAAACCGTGGCGCCACGCCTCGCGTTGTCGCCGCGCCGGGTCGTCGGTGTCAGCGCCGGCGCCTTCGCGATGCTCTATACGGCACTCGGTCTCGGCCCGACCGTACGCGAGCAGGTCAGGCAAGCCTGTCTCGACCGAACATCCGAAATGGATTGGGCGGCCTTTCGCCGGGGTGGGCGGCTCTTCCCGGTCGGCGAGCTCTATCAGCGCCTCCTCACTCAGCTCTTCACGCCCGAGGCCCTCTCAACCCTGCGGCTGATGAGCGATTTCCGCATCGCGATCTCGCGCCCGCCACGCTTCTGGCCCCTGCCGATCGCCGCGATGCTGGGGATCGGCGCCTATCAGCTCGAAAAGCGCCTCCGCCGGCCGGTCCATCCCACCGCCGGGCGCCGCCTCGGTTTCGTGCCCGATCTTGTCCGGCTCGCCGATTGCGCAACCGCAGAGCAACTGGTCGCGGCCCTGATGGCGAGCGCTGCAGTGCCTCCCTTCATGCCGGCCGGGCTCGTCGGGCAGCGCGCTGCGCTCGACGGCGGGCTGGTCGACAGCGCCCCCGCCTGGGCGCTCGCCGATCTGGAACAGGCCGGCGAACGGACGCTGGTCCTGCTGACGCGCCCCTTCTCCGCGGTGCCGCAGGTGCCGGGCCGGACCTATGCGCGCCCGTCCCGGACCATTCCGGTCTCGCAATTCACGATCCGCGACTGGGAGGGGATCCGCTTCGCCTACGAACTCGGCATCAGTGACGGCGAGAGCTTCCTTCGGCGGATGGAAGTCGAAGCGCGAACCGGCTAGGCATGAGGCTGGTTCCTGCGAACTGGTTCTTGCCAACCGACCGGACGTACCGATGCCTGCGATCGATCTGACCGCCTCCGCGACCGACCTCCGCGAAGCCCTGCTCGCGCGCCGCTTCAGCGCGAGCGACCTGCTCGAGGCCAGCTTCGCCCGCATCGACTCGCTGAACCCATTGCTCAACGCCATCATTGCCCAGGACCGCGAGGCCGCGCGCGCCATGGCGGCAGAATCGGACAGGCGCCTCGCCGATGGCAGCGCCCGCCCGCTTGAAGGGCTGCCGATCACGATCAAGGACGCCTTCGACGTTGCCGGCCTGCCCTCCTCCGGCGGGCTACCCGCCTACAAGGAGCGCATTCCCACCGATGATGCCGCCCCCGTCGCTCGCCTGCGCGCTGCCGGCGCCGTCATTCTGGGCAAGAGCAACGTCCCGGTCTTCTCAGGCGATTTCCAGAGCTACAACCCCATTCACGGCGTCACCAACAACCCCTGGAATGCTGCTTTCTCGCCCGGCGGCTCGTCCGGCGGAGCGGCAACCGCGGTCGCGACCGGCATGTCTGCTTTCGAGCTCGGCTCCGATCTCGGTGGCTCCGCGCGCTGGCCGGCCCATGCCTGCGGCGTCTACGGCCTGAAGACGAGCTGGGGGTTGATCTCGACCTGGGGCCACCTGCCGCCGCCGCCCGAGCGCCGCACACCGCGTAATGCCGACCTTTTGGTCGCCGGACCGATCACGCGCGCGCCCGAGGATCTTGCGCTCATCCTTCCGGTGCTGGCCGGCCCGCGCGATTCCCGAGTCGCGGGCGCCACACTCACCGCTCCTCGGCTGGAAGAGCCCCGCGGCCTGCGTGTCGCACTCTGGGCCGACGATGCTTTCGCTCCGACCGACCGGGAGGTCGGCGCAGTCGTGCATCGGGCCGCGGATCTGCTTGCCGCGCAGGGCGCGATCATCGACGAGACGGCGCGCCCGGCGATCCGCTTCTCCGAAGCCTTCGAGGTCTATGCGCTGCTCAACCATGCCGTCGTCGCCTATGGTCTGCCGCCTAAGGTCAGGGCGCGTATCCAGGCCATGGCATCGCGCTTCAGCACCAACGATCTCTCGCATCAATCGCTGCAAGCGCGCGGCGCGCGCATGACGCCGGGGCTCTACCAGCAGATCTCGCAGCGGCGCATGGCTCTGAAACGGCAATGGGCCCGCTTCTTCCAGTCCTATGACGTCGTGCTCTGCCCACCTGCCCCCGTTGCCGCGATCCCGCATGATCACACGCCGGATATTCACGCGAGGCGCCTTGTCGTGAACGGCGAGCCTCGCCCCTATCTCGATTTCCTGCTCTGGGCCTCGCTCGCGACTGGCGCAGACCTGCCTTCGCTGGTTGCGCCAATCTCGCAGTCGGACGCTGGTCTGCCGCTCGGCGTGCAGATCATTGCGGCGGCCGGCGAAGACCTGACGGCAGTCGCCGTCGGCGGCATGCTGGCAAGGGCGGGCGCAGGATATCGCGTTCCCCCCGGCTCGGCCGGACAATCCTGAGCAGGCGCAACCCGATACGCGCCAGAGTCTGCGTCGATCTGCGTGAAAATCGCTCAGTGCTTGCGCTGATCCCGGTCTATGCTCGCATAAAGGCCGCATAAAAACCTGGAGATTGCGCCATGCTATCCAACCTCGCCGTCCGCGACATTGAGACCCTGGTCCACCCATACACGAACCTGGCGACGCATCGCGAGACCGGCCCGCTGGTGCTGGAAAGCGGCAAGGGCGTCTTCGTCTATGACAGCGCCGGCAAGGAATACATCGAGGGCATGGCCGGGCTCTGGTGCACCGCGCTCGGCTACTCCAACCAGGAGCTGATCGACACGGCGACGGAGCAGATGAAGAAGCTGCCCTTCACGCATATCTTCGGCGGGCGCAGCCATGATCCGGCGATCGAGCTGGCGGAGAAGCTGAAGGAGATCGCACCGGTTCCGATCTCGAAGGTGTTCTACGGCGCCTCCGGCTCCGACGCCAACGACACCCAGGTGAAAATCGTCTGGTACATGAACAATGCCCTTGGCCGGCCGCAGAAGAAGAAGATCATCTCGCGGCTGAAGGGCTATCACGGCGTCACCGTGGCCTCGGCCTCGCTCACCGGCCTGCCCAACAATCATATCGATTTCGACCTGCCGCTGCCGGGCATCCTGCACACCTCCTGCCCGCATCATTATCGCTTCGCCGAGCCTGGCGAGAGCGAGCAGGATTACTCCTCGCGCCTCGCAGCCGAACTGGAGGAGATGATCCTGCGCGAAGGGCCGGACACGGTCGCCGCCTTCATTGCCGAGCCGGTAATGGGCGCTGGCGGCGCGATCACCCCGCCGGATGGCTATTTCGAGAAGATCAACGCCGTTCTCGCCAAATACGACATCCTGTTCATCTCGGATGAGGTCATCACCGGCTTCGGCCGCACCGGCAACATGTTCGGCACCACGACCTATGGCATGAACGTCGACACGATCTCGCTCGCCAAGCAGATCACCTCGGCCTATTTCCCGCTCAGCGCCGTGTTGATGAACGACAAGGTCTACGAGGTCCTCGTCGACCAGAGCCGCAAGATCGGCACCTTCGGCCACGGCAACACCTATGCCGGCCATCCCGTCGGTTGCGCGATCGCGGTCAAGACGCTGGAAATCTATCAGCGCGACAAGATCGTCGAGCACACCCGCAAGGTCTCCCCGACCTTCCTGCGGCGGCTGGAGAAGCTTGCCGAGCATCCGCTGGTCGGCGAAGCGCGCGGCGTCGGTCTGATCGGTGGCGTCGAGATCGTCAAGGACAAGGTGACCAAGGCCCCGTTCGAGACCAAGAAGGGCGTCGGCCCGAAATCGGTCTTCTTCGCGCAGGAAGAGGGCCTGATCACCCGCGCCATGGGCGACCGTGTCGCCTTCTGCCCGCCGCTCGTGATCACCGAGGCCGAGATCGAGGAGATGTTCGACCGCTACGAGCGGGCCCTGAACAAGACGCTCGCCTGGGTCAAGGCCGAAGGCTTGCTCGCGGCCTGAGCCTGCATGCTTAAGGGGAGATTAACCGAAGCGGCGACATGATTGCGATCGAGGCCGAAAAGCCACGAAGAAATCACGATCACGCCGCTTCGTCGTCCCGATCGGACGTCACCTTCCCTGTGTCGACGGCCAGGAACCGCCGGCACCGTGCAACAAGTAAAGTCAGGACCGATGCCTTCCGCCAACAAGCGTCAGACGACGCAACGAAGCGCGAGCTTCCATGATGCCTCGGCCAGAGAGGCCTACGCATCGCACTTCCGCCCGATCGCATTTCGCGCGATCGCCGCGGGAACGAGACGTGCCTCGCCTGCGTCGGACAGGACGGCAGAGAGGAAACCGGCTCATCTTGTGCCGGCCGTTCTCCGCAACGGTTTTGACGATTGACTTGACGACTGCCAGACTGACTTTCGAGACCCTCCATGATTGACCGGCGCAGAGCTCTCCAAACTCTCGCCGGTCTTTTTTTGGCCGGCTTCGGCACTGGCGGCTATGCCTATGCTTGGGAGCCAACCCATCAGCGGGTGACGCACTACCGGTTCACGCCGAATGGCTGGCCCCAGTCAGGCCGCCTCAAACTCGCAATCATCTCGGATCTGCACATTGGCGGGCCGCATATGCCGGTATCGCGTGTGCGCGATATAGTCGCGATGACCAACGAGCTGAAACCGGATCTCGTCCTGCTGCTCGGGGATTTCGTTGCGAGCCGGACGCGCCGCGCCTCCGACCCTCCCTATGCCGAATGGGCTATGGCACTCGCCGCGCTCAAGGCGCCGAGCGGGGTCTACGCCGTACTCGGCAATCACGACTGGTGGCAGGACGAACCGACACAAAGGAACCGCAGCGGGCCGACACAAGCGGGCCTTGCGCTCGAAGCGGCCGGGATCACGGTTCTCGAGAATCGGGCGGTGCGCCTGGAGACCGCTGCAGGTCCGCTCTGGCTTGCCGGCCTCGGCGACCAGATCGCCTTCGTCAAACGGTTGCGCGGACAGAAGAATGGCGTCGACGATCTGCCCGGCACCCTCGCCCAGATCGCTGATGATGGCGCGCCCGTCATCATGCTGGCGCATGAGCCGGATGTCTTCGCCCGGATGCCGGCGCGGGTTGGGCTGACACTGTCAGGCCATACCCATGGCGGACAGGTAAGGCTGTTCGGCTGGTCGCCGATCGTGCCGTCACGCTATGGCAATCGCTACGCCTATGGCCATGTCCGCGAGAACGGGCGCGATCTGGTGGTTTCTGCCGGCCTCGGCACCAGCAAACTGCCGCTCAGGTTCGGAATTCCGCCGGAGGTTGTGCTGGTGGAGCTAGGCTAGGGCATCGGACCGAAAAGTGGAATCCGGTTTTTGGAAAAATCCGATGCTTAAACAAGGAGCTAGATCGCCGCCGCATGCTCGGATGCCCCGAGCATCTTGCTCCGCTCGATCTGAAATGCTGTCAGACCCTGGCCGGGCGAGGCCCGACCAGAACCGGCGGGGGCCGTCAGACCACCACCACCTTGGTGCCGACCGTGACCCGATTATAGAGGTCGATCACGTCGATATTGCGCATCCGGATGCAGCCGGAAGACGCCGAACGGCCAATGGTCTCGGGCTCGTTCGTGCCATGGATGCGGTAGAGCGTGTCCTTGCCGTTCTGGTAGAGATACAGAGCGCGCGCACCGAGCGGGTTGTCCGGACCGCCCTCCATGCCACCGGCGCGGGGCGCCAGATGCGGCCAGCGCTTGATCATCTCGGCCGGTGGGGTCCAGCGCGGCCACTCGGCCTTGCGCTGCATCGTGGCTTCACCCGTCCAGCCGAAGGCTTCGTCGCCGGTCGCGACGGCGTAGCGAATCGCCTTCTTGTTCGGCAGCACGAAGTAGAGAAACTTCTCGACCGTATCGACCTTGATGCTGCCGGGCGGCAGACCGGTCGGGTCCGTGATCTCGTAGGGCAACTGCGTGATCTGGTGCTCGAATTTCGGCACCAGCGCGATGTATTCTGCATCGCGCTCGGACAGTGCGGGAGCATTCACGCTCTTGTATTGGCACGCACCGAGAAGGGTCGACAGCGCCAGGGCAACGATTACGGTCTGTTTCATGCCTACCACCAGCGACGCCGCGAACGCGCCATTTATGATGAATGAAAAGTTAATATTCTATTCCCGCCCCCGGGGTTGGGGCGACGTCGAGACATGCCGCTGCTCTATGCGGCAAACTGACATGGCGCAATGAAGTTCCAGCCGTGATGCGTGTTTCGTCGACTTCGACCGCGACCGTGGTAATCGCGCAACGGCAGTGCAACATGACGCGCGGCGGCAGGCCCCGCAATGAGGGTGAGAACCAGTGACGACGCTTCTGATTACACACCCGGCGAGCCTCCGGCACCTGACTCCGCCCGGCCATCCCGAGCGCCCGGACCGCATCCGCGTCGTCGAGCAAACACTCGAAGATGAACGATTCGCCCATCTCGCCCGGGTCGAGGCTCCGCGCGCCGATCTCGAACTCGTCACGCTCTGCCACCCGCGCCACTTCGCGGAGGCACTGATCGCCGCCTCACCGGCAACGGGACTCGTCGAGATCGAAGCCGACACCACGATGTCGCCCGGCTCGCTGGAGGCTGCGCTGCGCGGCGTCGGCGCAGCCGCCCATGCCGTGGACGAAGTGATGCAGGGCAAGGCGAGAAATGCCTTCTGCGCCACGCGCCCGCCCGGCCACCACGCCGAGAGCGTCAAGGCGATGGGCTTCTGCTTCTTCAATCAGGCTGCCATCGCCGCCCGCCACGCCCAGAAGGCCTATGGCGCGGAGCGCGTCGCGATCATCGACTGGGACGTGCATCACGGCAATGGCACGCAGGAGATCTTCTGGAACGACCCGAGCGTGCTTTACGCCTCAACCCATGAGATGCCGCTCTATCCCGGCACCGGCGCCGCCTCGGAACGTGGCGAGCACGGCACGATCGTCAATGCCCCCCTGCGCGCGGGCGATGGTTCCGACACCTTCCGGGATGCGTTCGAGACTGCGGTATTGCCGCGCGTCGACGCCTTCCAGCCCGACCTCGTGATCATCTCGGCCGGCTTCGATGCGCATTGGCGCGACCCGCTCGCCAATATCAATCTGGTCGAAAGCGATTTCGCCTGGGCAACCCAGAAGCTGATGGCGATTGCAGACCGCCGCGCCGAGGGCCGTGTCGTCTCGATCCTGGAAGGGGGCTACGATCTCGAAGCCCTGTCGAAATCGACCGCAAGCCATGTCCTGGCACTGATGCGAGGCTAAAGCATCAGCCCGAAAAGTGGATTGCGGTTTTCGGGAAAGCCGATGCAAAGACAAAGGGTTAGATCATCGGACTGGATGCGATGTCCGGTCCGATGATCTAGCCGCCCTTGCAAGTCGCCCAGCGGCGACCCAATCCGGGCAGGGCAGGCATCCCCGGGGGCTGCGTTTCGTCGCGCTGATGGCGGAGCCGCTCACTCCAGCGGCTGCGTCTCCGCGATTTCGATGCCGAAGCCGCTCAGGCCCACGAAGGAGCGCGGCGAGGACGCGAGGTTGACGATCGAGGCGACCCCGAGATCGCGCAGGATCTGGGCGCCGAGTCCGACCTCGCGCCATTGCTGCGAGCGCTGGGCGTCGGAACCCTCCTCGACGCTCTTGATCGGCACGCCGGCGGAGCCGTCGCGCAGATAGATCAGCACGCCGCGACCATCCTGCTGGAAGCGCCGGAGCGCGCACTGGATCGACTTCGCGCCTCCGAGCACATCCGCCACGACATTCGCACGATGCAGTCGCGCCGGGACCTTCTCGCCGTCACCGACCTTGCCCATGACGAAGGCAAAATGCTGGGTGTCTTCGAAGGGCGTGACATAGACATGGCCGGTCATCTCGCCGAACTCGGTCTTGACCGGGAAGGAATGCACCCGCTCGACGAGCTTCTCGCGCGCCTGGCGATAAGCGATCAGCTCGGCGACCGTGATCTGCTGCAGCCCGTGCGTCTTGGCGAAGGCGGTGATCTGCGCGCCCTTCATCACGGTGCCATCATCATTGGCGAGCTCGCAGATTACGCCGACCGGCGGCAGATTGGCGAGCTTGCAGAGATCCACCGCCGCTTCGGTATGGCCGGAGCGCATCAGAACGCCGCCATCCTTGGCGATCAACGGAAACACGTGACCGGGCCGCACGAAATCCGTGGCGCCCATATTGCCATTGGCCAGCGCCCGCACGGTATTGTTGCGCTGCTCGGCCGAAATACCGGTGGTCAGCCCGTGCTTGACGTCGACTGTCACCGTGAAGGCCGTGCCGAGCGGTGCGTCGTTTGACGAGACCATCGGGTCGAGCCGGAGCCGCCGCGCCTCGTCAGCCGTCAGCGGCGCGCAGACGATGCCGCAGGTATTGCGGATAATGAAGGCCATCTTCTCCGGCGTGCAGAGCGAGGCCGCGATGATCAGATCGCCCTCGTTCTCGCGGTCATCGTCATCGGTGACGATAACGATCTCGCCGCGGGCGAAGGCTTCGATGGCCTGAGTGACGTTCTGCTGCATGACAGCCTCCCGCGGCCCTTGCAGGCCCAGAAAATCATTGGGGGTGACGGCACCGTTCGTGGCGGCGGCGATGCGCTCGGCACTTTCGCGCGAGATCCAGGCACTCTGATCGTTGCAGAGCGCCGTCACGCTGGCCGGCGACAGGCCGACCTGCCGCGCGAAGGCGCTGCGAGCCATGCCATTCTGCCGGAGCCAAGTTTCGAGCTTCATGGCCGCAAGTTAATACACCCCCACTTCACTTGCAATGAAGCAGGGAATGAAATTCAGTAATACTGAAAATTACTGAGCAAAAGGCCAGCGCGGCTCGACCACGCCGACCTGGGCGCGATGGCGCAGGAACTGGTCGGCCAGCACGCAGGCGACCATTGCCTCCCCGACCGGCACGGCCCGGATGCCGACACAGGGGTCGTGGCGCCCCTTGGTGAACATATCCGCTTCCCCGCCGGTCCGCGTCACGGTCGCGCGCGTGGCGAGGATCGAGGATGTCGGCTTCACCGCGAAACGGGCGACAATCGGCTGCCCGGTCGAGATGCCACCCAGGATGCCGCCGGCATGGTTGGAGAGAAAGAGCGGCTTGCCGTCATTGCCGGCCCGCATCTCGTCGGCATTCTCTTCGCCCGAGAGTTCGGCCGCAGCGAACCCCTCACCGATTTCGACACCCTTGACGGCATTGATGCTCATCAGCGCCGAGGCCAGCTCGGCATCGAGCTTCCCGTAGATTGGCGCGCCCAGGCCGGCAGGAACGCCCTCGGCGACAATCTCCAGCACCGCGCCGATCGAGGATCCGGACTTGCGGATGCCATCGAGATATTCGGCGAAGAAGGCCGCCGCCTTGGCATCCGGGCAGAAGAACGGATTATTGCCGACCTCGTTCCAGTCCCAGTTGTTCCGGTCGATCTTGTGCGGCCCCATCTGCACCAGCGCACCGCGCACGATCATGCCTGGCACGACCTTGCGCGCAATCGCGCCGGCTGCGACCCGCATGGCCGTCTCGCGCGCCGAGGAACGCCCGCCACCGCGATAATCGCGAATGCCGTATTTCACGTCATAGGTGAAGTCGGCGTGGCCGGGCCGGTACTTGTCCTTGATGTCCGAGTAGTCCTTGGAACGCTGGTCGACATTGTCGATCATCAGCCCGATCGAGGTTCCCGTCGTCACCTGCTGGCCGCTCGCCTCATCGGGAAAGACACCGGAGACGATGCGGACCTGATCAGGCTCCTGGCGCTGCGTGGTGAAGCGCGACTGACCGGGCCGGCGGCGATCGAGTTCGAGCTGGATTTCGGCTTCGCTCAGCGGGATCAGAGGCGGGCAGCCATCGACGACGCAGCCGATCGCCGGCCCGTGGCTTTCCCCAAAGGTGGTGACGCGGAAGAGATGGCCGAAGGTGTTATGGGACATGGCAGCCTGACGGGTTTCGCTCCGGGCTCATAAGCCGGATCGCGCCCGCGCGAAACCCCGCTGCGCGCAAACCATGCCCCAACGCCCGCCGCGTCGCGTCCCGCGCTCCGCATCCCCGGCAATGCTGCGCGGCAGCGCAAGTCTTGACAGCCGCCCGATCCGGCGGCTTCTAGGCCCGATGAGACGCAGGCCTGTCACCCAGCCGCGCTCCTGGCGCCCCGGGAGTGTCATCATCGCGGGCGCCTAGCCCCGAACCTTCCGAAGAGGAGCGGGTTCGGGGGGAGTGGCCTCAGGTCGGCCACGACGCCTGCCACGGCGTGCCGTCTCGGACCTGGCACAGCAACCTATCCCGGACGAGGTTCGCGCAGACGGTTTCGCACCGCAAGGCGGCTTGTCCACGGTAGCCCGTCCCGCGCCTCGACATGATGGCCCCGGAGCCGGCGACCGGTCTTTCGCATTCGGAATGCCCAGACCATGTCGAGACAATCCGGCCCCGGCACGCCGGGGTCCGTCAGCCTCGCGCGCGCCCTTTCCAAGCTCGGCTATTGCTCACGCACCCAGGCCGAAGGCCTGATTCTCGGCAGGCGCGTCCGGGTCGATGGGCGTCTTGCCCTGAACCCGAGCCTGCGCCTGGATCTCGCGCGTGCCCGCATCATCGTCGATGGCGAAACGGTCTCGGCCGAACGCCGTGTCTATCTGATGGTCAACAAGCCCCGCGGCGCGCTCACGACCCGGACCGACCCCGAAGGCCGCGCCACGGTCTATTCCTGCCTGGACGGACTGGAGCTACCGTTCGTCGCCCCGGTCGGGCGGCTCGACAAGGCGAGTGAAGGGTTGCTGCTCATGAGCAACGACACGCGCTGGGCGCAGCGCATCCTGGACCCGGCCTCCGGCGTGGAGAAAACCTACCATGTCCAGATCGACACGGTGCCCGACACCGCCTTGATGGCGCGGCTGCGCGCCGGTGCCGTCGACGGCGACGAGGCGCTCTCGACCAAGGCGGCGACGCTCCTGCGCCATGGCCAAAGGAACGCCTGGATCGAAATGGTGATCGACGAGGGCCGCAACCGACAGATCCGGCGCATCGTCGAAGCGGCCGGCGCGCGGGTGCTGCGCCTGGTCCGTGTCAGCATCGGGGCCTTGCCGCTGGGCGACCTGCCAAAGGGCGCGGTCCGCGCATTGCAGCCTGACGAGATCGCACTACCGCTCGATAATGGCTGCGTCGGCGCTCCGCGACCTTCGGCCGAGGGCCGCCTCGACGGGTAGAACCGCCGGTCAGCTTTGGCCCTAGTGCGCCGCCGCCTTGGCCGGCACCGCCGGCGCCCCCTCCCAGCGCGTATTCGCCGGCAGGTTCTCGCCCTTCATGATCACGGTCAGCAGGCCGATCTGCGCGTAGTCGCCGACATGGGTGTCGTAGAGCACCGTCGCTGCCGCGCCCACACAAACGCCCTTGCCGAGATGCACGCGGCCGACCTTCATGACCCTGTCCTCATAGAGGTGGGTCTGCAGGGCCGAATGCGCGTTGACCGTGCAGTAGTCGCCGACCCTGATGCAGTCGAACTCGGTGATATCGGTCGAGTCGAGCCAGACGCCCTTGCCGTATTTCGCACCGAACAGCATCAGGAACCAGGGCAGGAAAGGCGTGCCGCGCAGATAGTCGAACAGCACCTTGCCGCCCAATCCCCAATAGAGCACGGCGACCGCCTCGGTGCGCATCGCCCAGAACGACCACATCGGCTTCATCACCGGCTTGTAGACGCCCATCAGCAGCCATTTCATCGCGGCGCAGATCAGCGCCTGCGTCACCGCGATCAGGATGGACACGCCCATGAAGCTGAGCGCGAGCCCGCCCCAGTCGCGATCGAAGATCTTCTGCTGCAGCACGAGATCGACCGCGATGGTGCCGAAAGTGATGAACAGCATCGCCGGGAATGAGGTGTGCAGCGCCTCGAAGCCCGCCCGCGCCAGCCTCTTCCCCAGCGACGGCTTGTAGGTCCAATCCGCCCCAAGGTCGACCTTCTGCCGCGTCGGCAGGCGGATCGGCGGCGAGCCGAACCAGGTATCGCCCGGCTGCATCTTCTCATTGGCAGGCGGCTTCGACTTGATGCCGATCAGCACCCGGTCGGGGATCACGGCGCCTGGCGCCACGACCGCATCATTGCCGATGAAGACCTGATCGCCGGTCTTCGTCATGTCGAGACGCATATAGCCGCGGCGCATGTCCTCGTCGCCGAAGACGACCTCGTCGGCGATGAAGTTGCCGGCCCCGATCGCCGTCAGATCGTAGCGACCCGACAGATTGGTCGAGATCTCCGCGCCCTTGCCGATGCTGGCGCCCATCAACCGATACCAGAAGCGCATATAGATCGTCGCGAACAGCGAGGAGAGTGTCTCCAGCGTCACCTCGGTCGCCAGCGCCACCGTCCATTTGCGGGCATAGAAGCCGGAATGGATCGACCACGAGCCCGAGGTCACGCGCGGCAGGATCACCCAGCGCAGGCCGGCCATCAGCAGCACGGTGAAGGCGATGAGGCCCATCGCCGTCGGCCAGGTCAGGATCGGCAGATACCAGAGATAGCTGATATCGGACCATGTCGCGATCTGGTCGTCGATCCTGTCGAAGAGCCAGAAGGCCGGGAAGATCGGCAGCAAGCTGATCGGCGGCAGCACGATCAGCATGAACACGTAGAAAACCGTCATCGCGAAGCGACGGCGCATGCTCGCCTCGGCCTGCGGCGGCAACGCGTCGAGATCGACCATGCCGATCTTCCGGCCAGGCGTGCCGTCCCAGATTTCGGCCGCGCCGACCGTCGTACCGGACGGTATCGCCGTCAGATCGCCAATCTCGGCATGGTCGCCGGTGGTGCTGCCATGACCGAAGACCACGGAGGCGCCAGCGTTCACGTCCCGCCCGATCTTGATCCGGCCCAGGATCAGCTTGTCGCCGATGGCTTCGCCATTGGCGAAAGTGGTCTTCGAGCCGAAGGTCGTGTAGTCGCCGATCTCGATGAGATCGAGCGCACCGGCCTCGTAATCCGAGATGATGACGTCGCGGCCGACCTTGGCACCGAGCAGGCGCCAGTAGAAGCGCATCACCGGCGTACCCTGCAGCCATTTGATATGGACAAGGCCTGCAACGCGCGCGGCGAACCACCAGCGGAAATAATAGACGCCCCAGAGCGGATAGACGCCGGGCTTGGTCCGGCCGAGCACGATCCATTTCAAGGCGATCGAGATCAGGCCGGTGACGATGGTAATCGCGACATAGACGCCGAGCAGGGTGAAGACCTGCGCCGGCAGCGACAGATCCTCGCCGGAAATCAGCAGATAGGTGACGAAAATTCCGAGCCACTGCGCCGTCGCCAGGCTGATGATGATCGGCAGCGCGGCGGCCTGCGCCAGCCCGCACAGGAAGCGGCGCCGAAAGGAGGGCGGAGTGAAAGAGAGATCCTCGGCCTCCGCGATCCCGCGCCCATCGAGCACCGCCGCCATGCCACGCAACGTACGGGCACCATAGACGTCCTGCAGCGTGATGCCGGCATAGGCAGGGGTTTCGCGCACGATCGAGATGAAGCGCGCGGCCAGCAGCGAATGACCACCGAGATCGACGAAGAAATCGGCCTCGAACGGCAGGCTCGACGCACCCAATACGCGCTTGGCCGCCTCGAGAAGGGCGGCCTCCGTCTCGTTGCGCGGCGGCTCCTGCTCGCCGGCTGCGGCCGGCGCCGTCAGCGGCGCAGCCCTCAGCATCTTGCGGTCGACCTTGCCCGAGACCATGCGCGGCAGCGAGCCGACAGCCTCGAAATGGGCGGGGACCATGTAGGGAGGCAGCTGTTCTCTCAGCGCAGCGCGCAGCACGCCCGCATCGACCGCGACGCCGGGCTCGCTGACCACGAAGGCGACGAGCCGTTCGATGCCGTCATCTTCGCGCAGCACGACCGCCGCCTGGTTCACCCCCGGCTCGTCTGCGAGCTTCGACTCGATCTCGCCGAGTTCGACCCGGAAGCCGCGGATCTTGATCTGGTCGTCGATACGGCCATGGAAGACGATGTTGCCGGCCGCATCGAGGCTGACCGCATCACCGGATCGGTAGAGAATGGGGTCGTCGATCCCACCAAACGGATTGGCGATGAATTTCTCCGCCGTCAGTTCGGGGCGGCCGTGATAGCCCCGGGCAACGCCCGGGCCGCCGATCAGGAGTTCGCCCTGCTGGCCAGGCGGCAGCAATTGCAGCTCTTCGCTGACGACATAGGCGGTATAGTTGGGGATCGGCCGGCCGATGGTCACCACCTCGCCGGGTTTCACCTCGGTCGCGGTCGCCACCACGGTCGCCTCGGTCGGCCCGTAGGTGTTGAGGATGCGCCTTTCCGGCTTCGCCCATTTCTGCACGATCGAGGGCGGCAGCGCCTCGCCGCCGAGCAGGATGAGCCGCAGCGAAGGCACGTCGGAAGGCAGGATACCGAGCAGCGTCGGCACGGTGTCGATCACGGTGACGCCGGCACCGTTCAGGATTGCCGGCAGCTTCTCGGCATCGCCCATCATCTCGGGCGAAGCGACGAACAGCGTCGCGCCGACGAGATAGGGTGTCCAGATTTCCTCCATCGACAGGTCGAAGGCGACCGACGCGCCCTGGAAAACGATGTCGTCTGGCCCCATCCCGTAGAAGGCGTTCCCGGAGCGCAGGAAGTGGCAGATGTTGTGATGGCTGATGACGATCGCCTTCGGCGTCCCCGTCGAGCCCGAGGTATAGATCAGGTAGGCGGGATGATCCTTGCTCAGCCCGGCTGCGCGCGCCGGCAGGAGTGCGCCATCGTCACGCGCCACGAGATCGGCAGGCGACCAGACCGGACGCCCGATCGCGGCCGCCTTGCCCTGCCAGGCGGCGCAGGTCACGAGCCCCTTGGCCTCGGCATCGTTCAGGCAGGTCGCGATGCGATCGACAGGCGCCTCGGCATCGAACGGCACCCAGGCCGCGCCGCTGAGCGTGATCGCGATCTGCGCGACAAGGAGGTCGATGCCGCGCGGCATCCACAGGCCGACCATGCTGCCGGGGCCGACGCCCGACAGGACAAGGCCGCGCGCCTGACTGCGCGCCGCTGCCCAGACCTCGTCATAGCTGAGCCGGCGCTCGGCATCCGTCAGAGCCGGGTGTGCGCCGCGCGCGGCCACTGTCGCAGCGAAGATCTCGCCCAGAACCTCATCGCGGATCAGGTCAGGCCGCTTCTCGCCCGCGATCATGGCGAGCGGGGTGGCGCTCCGGGCGGTCTCGTCCGCCGACAGAATGCTGATGTCGTTCATGGTGCCCCGCTGCGGATCGGCCAGAGCAGCCCCGGCGGCACTCACCCCAAGGCGACCCTGCGGCGAACCGCACCTCTAAAACTGCCCCGGAAACCGTATCGTTCGATCCGGATTCCGGCTGCCTCCCCCCGGCCGAGCATGTCGCTGTTGTGTGCATCCCTGCTAGCACAACACTCCTTAAAGAGCACCCCTGAACCCACGATGAATGTCTGCGACCGAACCTCGCGCTAGACCCAGGAGACGCGTCCGTCCGAGACCATCAGGATCTTGCCCTGCCAGATATCGACCATGGCGGCTTCCCCCGGCGCGACCGCCCCGACAAGCGCGAGCACGGCGCGCGCCACACCGCCATGGCTCACCATCACCGTCTCGCCCGTCAGCCCTTCCAGCACCGGCCTGATCCGCTCGGCCAGCATCCGGTAGCTCTCGCCTTCAGGGGGAACGAAGCCCCATTTGTCGCGCTCGCGCGCCAGCGCCAGCTCGCGCTCGGACTTGCGGACCTCGCGCCAGGTGAACCCTTCCCAGGCGCCGAAGGTCAGCTCGCGCAGGCGCTCATCGATGCGGTAGCCCTTGGGCGGCAACCCCAGCCGGTAGCGCAGGATTTCCATGGTCTCGCGCGCCCGCTCCATGGGAGAGGCCACGAAATCGAGCCCCTCATAGCCCTGCACCAGGTTGCGCAGGCGCCCGGCGGCTTCGGCCGCCTGCTCGCGCCCGAGCTCGTTCAGCGGGATGTCCTTCGAACCCTGGAGACGACCCTCCCGGTTCCAGTCGGTTTCGCCGTGACGGACGAGGAAGAGGCGGTGAGAGATCGTGAGCGGCAGCATGCTCCGGCTCATGCACGCTCCGCGCCCGCAGGTCAAAGCGTCAGAGGGGCACAGGGGCATGCGTATTGGCCATGGCAACCTGTCATCGCTTTCTGATGGCAGAGCGCGAGTGCGCTGTGTATAGGCGGCTCTCCGCTTCGGATGGATCCATGTCCCCGGCTCTCACTTTGCCAGACGGTCGCAGGCTTGCCCTCGGCACGACGCCCCTGCTCATGGGCGTCGTCAATGTCACTCCCGATTCCTTCTCGGATGGCGGCATGCTGAAGAGCGCCGACGAGGCGATCGCTCATGCCGAAACGCTGATCGCGGAGGGCGCCGATATCGTCGATATCGGCGGCGAGTCGACCCGGCCAGGCCATGCAGAAGTCGATGCGGAGACCGAGCGTGCCCGGGTCATCCCGGTGATTTCGCGACTCGCCACCCGAACACGCATCCCGATCTCGATCGACAGCTACAAGGCCGAGGTCGCCGAAGCCGCGCTCGGCGCCGGCGCAGCGATCGTCAATGACGTCTGGGGCTGCCAGCGCGAGCCGGCCATTGCCGATGTCGCTGCCCGCTTCGGCGCCCCGATGATCCTGATGCACAACCGCGACAGCATCGATCCCGCGCTTGATATCCTCGACGACGTTCTGCGCTACCTCGAACGCTCCATCGCCATCGCCATCGCAGCCGGCGTGCCACGCGAGCAGATCGTGGTCGACCCGGGAATCGGCTTCGGCAAGACGCCGGCGCAGAACCTCGCGATGATCCGCGACCTCCGCCAGCTCGAACAGCTTGGCTGCGCCATCCTGCTCGGCGCCTCACGCAAGTCGACCATCGGTCTGATCACCGGCCAGAAGGTTCCGGCCGAGCGACTGGCCGGCACGCTGGCAGCCCATCTCTACGGCGTCTCGCAGGGCGCCTCGATCATCCGCGCGCATGACATTCGTCCACATGCCGACGCCTTCAAGGTCTGGACCGCCATCGGAGACGCGCCATGAGCGAGACAGGCAGCATCCTGATCGAGAAGCTCGACATCTATGCCTATCACGGCTGCTTCTCCGAGGAGGAACGGCTCGGCCAGCGCTTCACGCTCGATATTGCGCTGGCGACCAATATCCACGCCTCGGCCATCAGCGACGACCTCGCGGATACGGTCGATTACGGCAAGGTCGTCGCCGTGGTGAAACAGACCTTCACCACCCGCCGCTACAATTTGCTGGAAGCGGCAGCGCGCGCCGTGGCGCAGGCCATCCTGGCCGAGTTCCCGCCGGTCAGCCGTGTCTGGATCACCCTGCGCAAGCCCGCGCCGCCGATTCCGGCAACGCTGGCAGCTGTCGGCATCCGCCTGGACTTCCGGCGTGAAGACTGAGGCCGCTCTCTGCTTCGGCGGCAATCTCGGCGATCCGGTCATTGCCTTCGCCGCCGCGATCGAAGCCCTCGCGCGCCATCCTGCCGTGACCGTGCTGCGGATTTCGTCGGTCTATCGCACCGCGCCCTGGGGCAAGCTCGACCAGCCCGAATTCAAGAACATGGCCGTGATGATCGCAACCGATCTCGCGGCGGCCGACCTGCTCGCCTTCTGTCTGAGGATCGAGCGCGAGCAAGGCCGCGAGCGCAAGGAGCGCTGGGGGCCGCGCACGCTCGATATCGATCTTCTGACTTATGGCGAGGCTATCATCGACGAGCCGGGTCTTCAGGTTCCGCACCCGCGCATCGCCGAGCGCGCCTTCGTCCTGGCGCCGCTCGCGGAAATCGCGCCGACGCTCGTCATCGGCGGCGGGAGTGCGTCCGAGCTGCGCGACGCTCTCGCGAGCGAGGAAGTCAGGCGCGACGATACGGAAACGGCGCGCCTGCGGAACGCCGGCGCCGGCTGAAGCCGGCGCTCCGGATCACTCGCCCTTGTCGAGCGTGATATCGGGGGCAGACGGCACCTTCATGCCGACCACGTGGTAGCCGGCATCGACATGCATGATCTCGCCGGTGATGCCGCGCGACATGTCGGAGACCAGGAAGACTGCTGTCTCGCCGACTTCCTCGATCGTCACGGTGCGACGGAGCGGTGAATTGTACTCGTTCCAGCGCAGGATATAGCGGAAATCGCCGATACCAGAGGCGGCGAGCGTCTTGATCGGCCCAGCCGAGATCGCGTTGACGCGGATCTTCGAGGGACCGAGATCGGCGGCAAGATACTGCACGCTCGATTCCAGCGCCGCCTTCGCCACGCCCATGACGTTGTAATGCGGCATCCATTTCTCGGCGCCGTAATAGGTCAGCGTCAGCATCGAGCCGCCATTGGTCATCAGCTTCTCGGCGCGCTGCGTGACGGCGGTGAAGGAGTAGCAGGAGATCAGGAGCGACTTGGTGAAATTCGCTTCAGTCGTCTCGACATAGCGGCCGGTCAGCTCGTCCTTGTCGGAGAAGGCGATGCAGTGAACGACGAAATCGAGCTTGCCCCAGAGCTTCTCGACCTCGGCGAAGACGGCATCGATCGTCGCCGAGTCGGTGACGTCGCAATGGCCGACAACGTGTCCGCCAAGTTCCTTCGCCAGGGGTTCGACGCGCTTCTTCAGCGCATCGCCCTGATAGGTGAAAGCCAGCTCCGCACCAGCATCGGCCGCAGCCTTGGCAATGCCCCAGGCAATCGAGCGATTGTTCGCGACGCCCATGATGAGGCCCCGCTTGCCCTTCAGGACATTGGCGGTGGAGGAGGCAGCGCTGGATTCGGGCATCGGGGACCTGCGAACTGGACGAAGCGGAAGGTCTCTTAGCCGAGCCAGCGCCTCAACGAAAGGCTCAGTTGCTCGCTTACTCGCTCCGCGCCTTCATCAGCGCCATCAGTTCAGGATCCTTCTCCGGCATCTCGATGTCGATTGCGACGAAGAGATCGCCGTGATGACCCTTCTCGCCCTTCAGCCCTTTGCCGCGCAGGCGAAACTGCTTCGTCGTACCGGTTAGCGGCGGAATCTTCATCTCCACGGCTCCGGTGAGGGTCGGCACATGCAGCGGCCCGCCCAGCACGGCCGTCGCCAGCGGAACCGCCACGCGGGTACGCAGATCATGGCCCTCGATCGTGAAGCGCGGATCGGGCTTGACCTTGATCGTCATCAGCAGGTCGCCAGCCTCGCCCGAGAAGGGATCGGTCTGGCCAAGGCCGCGCAGCCGCATGACCTTGCCGTCCGCAACACCCTCGGGAATCGTGACCTCGACCTCGCGCCCATGCGGCAGCTTCACACGGCGGGTAGCGCCCGTGGCTGCCTCGGCAAGCGAGACGCTCAGCGAAAAGCTCTGCTCCGGCGGTTTCTGGGGCTCATGGCGAGCCCGGCCGCCGCCGCGGCGGGCCGCGTCACCGAAAAGCGAGCCGAAAATATCGGCAGGATCGAAGCCCTGATCGGCCCCGCCACGCCCCGAGGCCGCGCCGCCGCCATGGCCGAAATTGAACTCGAACCCGCCGGCACGCCCGCCCCGACCGGCGCCCATGCCCTCGAAGCCCTGGAATTTCGGCTTGCCGTCGGCGTCGATCTCGCCGCGGTCGAACTGTTTGCGCTTGGTTTCGTCACCCACGATCTCATAGGCGCTGTTGAGCTCCGAGAAGCGGTCCTGCGCCTTGGGATCATCCTGATTGCGGTCGGGATGCAGGTCCTTGGCGCGACGGCGATAGGCTTTCTTGATTTCAGCTTCGCTGGCACCACGGGCGACGCCCAGGACCTGATACGGATCGCGCATGCATGAACCCCACTCTTCGACGAGACGCTGTATCCCGCGCCCGATACGGCACGCCGGAACAGCTCCGCCCGCTATGTGGGGAGACTGTGGCGGGAATGCAACGTTTTCCTTCCCGACGCGGCCGCAGGCCGGATCCGGCAGCCTATGCTAGCTCAACCCCTTCCAGGGTTGCGTTTCCTTGACTGCCCATTCTCCACCGGACGGACGGCAGGCCGTGCCCTGAAGCCGAACCGGGCTGGTCTGCGTCTGAACATTGGCGATGAAGGCACGACAAATCTCGTCCGAGCGCAGGAACGGCCCGCCAACCGGCGTGAACGATCCCTTCATGCCGCTCTGCGGATTATCCCAGTTGACCGCTGCGCCATTGCCCTGGGGGTCGAGGGCCAGCGCCATCGCCCCATCGGCACGGCGCAGATCCTCGGGGCCAAGCTCGGTGGAGAGGGCGCCAAGCACGCTCGGCTTCGTCGTGCCGCGCGCCGGCAGGGTCGAAGTCGTCGTCATCGCCACCTCGTCTTCGGACTTGCTCGACAGGCCGAGGATCGGAAAGGAGACCGAGCAGCCGGCGCTGGCAACGGCGAGCAGCAGCACGGTGGCGACAGCAGCCGGACGCATGGGCGCAGCGCGCCGATCGAGGCTTTGGTTCGCCGCCCGGGCTGGCCTATATAAACTCGCAGTCCAACACCAAATCACAGATTGCGCTCGCCCGACGCTTAACCAGAACTTGCCGAGGATTAGACACGTGGAACGGTTAACGCCGGGTGACTTCACCGAAGTCGATGAACCCTTCGCCCTGTTCGCGAGCTGGCTGGAGGAGGCCGCGCGCTCCGAGCCGAACGACCCCAACGGCATGGCACTCTCGACGGTCGATGCCGAGGGCCTGCCCAATGTCCGCATGGTCCTGCTGAAGGGGCACGATCGCGACGGCTTCGTCTTCTACACCAACACCCAAAGCCAGAAGGGCGAGGAGCTGCTCGGCCAGGGCAAGGCGGCCGCGTTGTTCCACTGGAAGAGCCTGCGCCGGCAAGTCCGTATTCGCGGACCCGTGTCGATCGTCAGCGACGCCGAGGCCGATGCGTATTTCCAGTCTCGCCCGCGCGACAGCCGCATCGGAGCCTGGGCCTCGCAGCAGTCGCGCCCGCTCGAGAGCCGCTTCGCGCTCGAGAAGGCCGTGGCGAGCTATGCCGCGAAATTCGGTCTCAGCACGATCCCGCGCCCGCCGCATTGGACTGGATTCCGCATCGACCCGGTCTATATCGAGTTCTGGCGCGACGGCGCCTTCCGCCTGCACGACCGTGTGGTCTTCCGCCGTGCCTCGGCCGCCGAGCCGTGGACGCGAACCCGCCTTTACCCCTGAGGATCTGACCGCATGGCCATGCCGAAATTCGACTTCCCCAAGACCGAGGCAGGCAAGCGCCCGGTCATGCTCCTGACCGGAGCGAGCCGCGGGATCGGCCACGCCACGGTGATGCAGTTCGCCATGGCGGGCTGGCGCATCCTGTCCTGCTCGCGCCAGGCCTTCTCGGATAAATGCCCCTGGCCCTCAGGCGCCGACGATCATGTCCAGATCGATCTCGGCGACCCCGAGGACACGATGCGTGGCATAGCCGAGATCAAGAAGCGGCTGGCGGCCGAGGGCGGCAAGCTCAATGCGCTGGTCAACAATGCCGGCATTTCGCCGAAGGGGCCGAAGGGCATGCGCCTGGGCGCTGCCACGACCTCCTTCAATGACTGGCACCAGGTCTTCCAGGTCAACTTCTTCGCGCCGATCATGCTGGCGCGCGGCCTGCTGGACGAGCTGACCGCCGCCAGGGGCACGATCGTCAACGTCACCTCGATCGCCGGCTCCCGCGTCCACCCCTTCGCCGGTGCCGCCTATGCCACCTCGAAGGCTGCGCTCGCCAGCCTGACGCGCGAGATGGCCGCCGATTTCGGCCCGCTCGGCATCCGGGTGAACTCGATTTCGCCCGGCGAGATCGACACCGCCATCCTCTCGCCCGGCACCGAGAAGATCGTCGCGACGCTGCCGCTCGGCCGGCTCGGCAAGACGGAGGAAGTCGCGAAGGCGATCCATTTCCTCTGCACGGACGCCTCGTCCTATGTCACGGGCGCCGAGTTGCACATCAATGGCGGGCAGCACGTGTGAAGAGCCAAGGCGGCCAGGTCATCCGTTTTCCGACGCCGGCCAAGGCGGCGCGCCCAACGCTTGCCGCGTCCCTCGCGGTCTTCCGCGACGGCAAGGTGCTGCTCGCAACCCGCACCAAGCCGCCGGCCGACCAGCTTTGGTCACTCCCCGGCGGCAAGGTCGAAGCAGGCGAGACGCTTGAAGCGGCCGCACTGCGCGAGCTCGAGGAGGAGGTCGGGGTCAAGGCCGCCATTCTCGGCTTCAACCGGCATGTCGAGATTTTCGGGCGTGATGCGGCAGGCTCGGTGACGCATCATTTCGTCATCGCCTCATTCGTCGGCGAATGGATTTCCGGCGAGCCGCAGCCCGGTCCTGAGGCAGGCGCCGTGATGTGGGCCGATCCGCTCAAACTCGGAGGCTTGGCGACGACGCGCGAACTCGGTGACGTGCTGCGAAACGCCCATGCCATCCTGCAGAGCGGCGGTCAGCGGCCGTGACCTGCACCCGCCTCGCGCTTCTACTCGCCGGGATAATGGCGGTTGCGCCGTTCGGTCACGCCATTGCACAGGGGCAACGCCAGCAATCGCCGCCGCCGCCGACCCAGGCCACGCCGCCCCCCGAGGCGCCGCCTCCGCCCTACGAACCGCAACTGCTCGAACTCGCCGAGATCATGGGCTCGCTCGCCTATTTGCGGACCTTGTGCGGCGGCAAGGAAGCCGATGTCTGGCGTGAGCGCATGACTGCGCTGATCGAGGCCGAAGGACGCACGCCACAGCGGCGGGAACGGCTGATGAGTGCCTATAACGGCGGTTTCCGGGCTTATTCGGCGACCCACCGGAGCTGTTCTGGCGGCAGCCAGGAGGCCGCACGGCGACTCGCCGCCGAAGGCGACCGTCTGGCCCGGTCCCTCGCCGGCCGCTATGGCGGATAGGTCACATCGGGACGAAACTGTGTCTTTCTCAAAACTCGCGCGGTCAAATTAACCTTTCTTAAACACCGCGGTAGCGCCAGCCTCCCCTGATGCGTATGAATCTGAGGCAGTCGATCGCCCCGGCGCAGGCCTGATTCTCGGGTACGCGCCGGTCCTTTGTGACCAGCCGCAGAGTCCGTGCCTTCATGTCCATCCGTCCAGACGATCTGCAGCTCGATCCCATGCTCACCGACGAGCCGGGAGATGCACGCCGCGTCGCCTATGGCTATGTCGAGGACGCCTTCAACGAGGCGCAGCAGGACGGGCTCGACAGCGATGCGCTGGCCCACGCCGCTCTCTTCGCGGCCTTTCGCACGCTGGTCGAGACCTATGGCGAAGAAGCCACAGCTGTTTTCGCCGAAACCCTGGCGGAAAAGGTGCGCTGCGGCGCCTTCACGATGGGCACACGGCACTAGATCGCCGTGCGTCCGACCGGACGTATTGTGGCGGCCCATCTCTTTGCCCCGCATCGGATTTCTCCGAAAAGTGGATCCCACTGTCCGGTCTGATGCTCTGGTCTTGCCTAGGCGCCGCTAGCGGCCCGGCGGGCATTCTCTGCGCGAGCGAGCAATAATGTTCGCTCCTGTACATTCCTCGTCATCGCCGCCGCGCGCTCGAACTCGGCCTGCGCCTCGCCATGCCGATCGAGCTTGCCGAGCAGATCGGCCCGTACGCTCGGCAGCAGATGGTAGTTCTTCAGCGAGGGTTCCGAGGCCAGTCGTTCGACCGCGGCAAGCCCGGCTGCCGGCCCCTCGGCCATGCTGATCGCCACCGCCCGGTTGAGTTCGACGATCGGCGACGGGTTGATCGCGGCCAGCGCACCATAAAGCACGGCGATGCGGACCCAATCCGTCTCTTCCGCGGTGCGCGCTCGCGCATGGCAGGCGGCTAGCTCGGCCTGGAGCAGATAGGGACCGATAACGCCACCTGTCGCTCGCGCCCGCTTGATCGCCGCAAGGCCCCGGCCGATCAGAAGATGGTCCCAGCATGCGCGATTCTGGTCGAGCAGCAGGATCGGCTCGCCGCTCGGGCCGACCCTGGCCCTGAGGCGCGACGCCTGGATCTCCATCAGCGCTACGAGTCCATGGACCTCGGGCTCCAGCGGCGCGAGCTCGGCCAGGATGCGCCCCAGCCTGAGTGCTTCTTCGCACAGGGCCGGTCGGATCCAATCCTCACCGGCTGTTGCCGCATAGCCCTCGTTGAAGATCAGGTAGACGACCTCGAGCACCGACTCGAGTCTCTCGGCCAATTCCGCGCCATGCGGAACCTCGAAGGGCACTTTGGCGTCGGCAAGCGTCTTCTTCGCCCGCACGATCCGCTGCGCCATGGTTGGCTCAGGCACCAGGAAGGCCCGCGCGATCTCCTCGGTGGTGAGTCCACCGAGCAGTCGCAGCGTCAGTGCAAGCCGCGCCTCCGTCGAGAGAACCGGATGGCAGGCCGTGAAGACCAGCCGCAGCAGATCGTCGCCGACATCGTCATCGAGCGCGGCGTCGAGATCGGGCGTCGTCTCGGTTTCGAGTTGGTGGCCAAGCTCCTGATGCTTGCGGGCGAGAAGCTTGTCGCGGCGAAGGCCGTCGAGGGCGCGGTGCTTGCCCGCCTGCATCAGCCAGGCGCCCGGATTGCGCGGTACGCCGTCTTGCGGCCACTGCTTCAGAGCCGCGACCAGCGCATCCTGCGCCAGTTCCTCGGCGCGCCCGACATCACGGGTGATGCGCGTCAGCCCGGCGATCAGCTTGGGAGCCTCGATTCGCCAGACCGTTTCAATGGTACGGTGTGCATCGCTCGCCGACATGACGGCCGATACACACCATTTCGGCCCTTGCTGCGCAAGCCGTCCGGTCTGCGGTCAGGCCGCGAGAAAGCGTTCCAGCTCTGGCGCCAACACCGGCAGCGAGACATTGTGCGTCTGCCCCTTCAGCACGGCGTGACTGGCTCCCGGAACGGAATCGGCCGCAGCCTGCGCCGCCATTCTCAGCGAGCGCGGGCTCTTCTCCCCTGCAAGCAACAGCGTCGGAACTGCGACCTTGGCGAACCGCTCGGCCGGCACCGTGAAATCGCCCATGATCGTCGTGTCGTAGACCAGCGTGTGGGCCACTGCCTTGAGCTTGGACCAGCCCGGCATCAGCCGCATCAGCCAGCCGACAAATGTCGGCATGCCGACGATATCGACCATGAAGAAGCGCACTGCGGCGCTGCGCCGGCCCGCGGCGATCAGCGCCCTGAGCTTGCCGGGGCAGTCCTGCGGCGGCTGCCGGCCCTCCTTGTCAGCGGCGAGATAAGGCGGTTCGTACAGCGCGAGCCGGCGAATCGGCACGCCTGCGGCGGCAGCTTCAAGCGCCAATGCGGCGCCGGATGAGAGGCCGACAGCCGCTGCCTCGCCGCCCGCCTCGGCGACGAGCGCAGCGATGTCCTCGATCTCGCGCTGCTTGGCATAGGTCGGCGAGTCGCCGCTATCGCCGCGCCCGCGGCGGTCATAGACGAAGACGGTGAAGCGCTCCGCCAGCAGCGGCGCAAGCTTCGGCATCGGCCCGAAGGCGCGGCTGCAGAGCGCGCCGTCGACGAGGATGACCGCCGGGCCGGAACCGAAGCGCTGATAGGCGATGGCGGTGCCATCCTTGGACAAGACCGTATTCATGAAAGCCTCCACAGACCGATGGCGCAAGACGCAGCGGCAGGTATCGTCCCGCCGTCACTCACCGCCGATGCCCATTTCCCGGAAGCGCTCGACCGATTCGAACTGCTCGAAATCCTCCAGCTCATAGAGTTCGCGGATCTCGATTTCGCACTCCTGACCCGGCTCGAAGGGCCTGGGAAAGCGCCGCGTCCATTCGAGCGCTTCCTCGCGGGACTTGGCCTTGATCACGGTGTAACCGGCGACCAGCTCCTTGGTCTCGGCGAAGGGGCCGTCAACGACGCGGTTCTTGCCGTCGGCCGAGTACTTGATCCTCCAGCCCTTCCAGCTCGGCTTCAGGCCGGAGCCGTCGAGCAGCATGCCGGCCTTGGCAAGCTCCTCGTGATAGGCCGCCATCGCCGCCATCAGACTGTCGTCTTCCGGGAAGATGCCCGCTTCGCTGTCCTTGGTCGCCTTGACCATGATCATGTAACGCATGGATTTGCTCCTGGAGTCGGTGGTCCGAAGCCGGTCGGGGCCTGGTGCCCCGCCGCTCCTGAGGACACGTCGATCGACGCGTCGCGAAATCGACAGGTCAGCCGGCCTTTTTCGCGGCCTCGGCGCGGATGCGCTCTTCCTGCTCGCGCAGCTCCGGGGTGAAGGCCTCTCCGAAATCCTCGGCCTCGAAGATCCGGCGGATCTCGATCTCGGAATCGCCTGTCATTGGATTCGGGCAGCGCTTGACCCATTCGACCGCCTCTTCCATCGACTTGCACTGCCAGATCCAGAAACCGGCGATCAGTTCCTTGGTCTCGGCGAAAGGTCCGTCGACGACGGCACGCTTGGCGCCTGAGAAGCGGATGCGTGCGCCCTTGGAGCTGGGATGCAGCCCGTCACCGGCGAGCATGATGCCGGCCTTTACCAGTTGCTCGTTATAGGCGCCCATGGCGGTCAGCAGTTCCTCGCTCGGCATGATGCCGGCTTCGGAATCCAGGGTCGCCTTGACGATGATCATGAAGCGCATCGGTCTTCTCCTGATGGGGTGGGTGGGTTCTGACTTTGGTTCGGAGAGCGGAGAATTCCCGCTCTCTGTCCTCACGTCGAACGGCGCGCTCCGGAATCGACAACGCGCCGAAACTTTTTTCAGGCTGCGCTGAGATTTTTCTCGCGGCGCGCGATCTTGTCCTCGCTCGGAGCCTCAAGCGCGAAGGAGCCGGTCGTAACCGCACCGGCTCGACGATAGGTCGCCATGATCACGCCCGTGCTCGAAACCCTGCTCTCGACCAGCGTGAAGGCAGCGGGCATGGTGCCCTCGCCGAACAGCCGCTTGCCTGCGCCGAGCACCACCGGGAAGATCAGCAGGTTGAACTCGTCGATCAGGTCCTTCGCCAGCAGCAGCTGGATCAGTTCGCTGCTGCCCTGGAGCAGGAGCTTGGGACCGTCCTGGCGCTTCAGCGCCGCCACCTCGGCGGCGATATCGCCGCGTAGCGCGACCGAGTTCTGCCAGTTCAGCGTCTTCGGCGCAGAGGTCGCGACATATTTGATGCAGGCGTTGAACTTCATGGCGACCGGGTCGTCGCCGGCATGCGGCCAATGCGCCGCGAAGATGTCGTAGGTCTTGCGGCCGAGCAGCAGGTCGAATTCCTCGGCGAAGGCCTTTTCCATGACCTCGCCCATCGGCTCGTCCCAGTAGTGGAAGGTCCAGCCACCATGGCTGAAGCCGCCCGAGCTATCCTCCTCCGGGCCGCCCGGCGCCTGCATCACGCCGTCTAGGGACAGGAATGTGGCGGCAACGACGTTTCGCATCTTCGGATCTCCCGTTGGGCGGGAGCCGTGCCCCCGCGCGATTGTCAGGAGCTCAGGGGAAGCCGCAACGACCTGCGGCCTCCCCCTGCTCCTCGCCAATACGTCGAACGGGGCAGCGCACGATCGACACGATCGCGCAAAAAAGTTCAGCCGCGCGGCAGCGCCTCCAGGAAGCGCGCCGGCTCGCCCTGCGCAGGCGTCACCACTTCGCGCTCCCACATCACCTTCCGGCCGCGGACATAGGTGCCGACGGGCCAGCCGGTCACGGTGACGCCGTCATAGGGCGTCCAGCCGCAGCGCGAGGCGATCCAGTCATTGGTGATGGTCTCGCGGCGCTTCAGGTCGACAATGGTCAGGTCGGCATCATAGCCCGCCGCGATCCGCCCCTTGCCCTCGAGCCCGAAGATCCGTTGCGGGCCATGGCTGGTCAGATCGACGAACCGTTCCAGTGAAAGCCGCCCGGCATTGACATGGTCGAGCATGATCGGGACCAGCGTCTGCACGCCCGGCATGCCGGAATGGCTCGCAGGATACGCATGATGCTTCTCCTCATGCGTATGCGGCGCATGGTCGGAGCCGAGCACGTCGACGATGCCCTGCTCCAGCCCCCACCAGATCGTCCGGCGATGGCTGTCGTCGCGGATCGGCGGATTCATCTGGGCATAGGTGCCAAGCCGCTCGTAGCAGTCCGGCGCGACCAGCGTCAGATGGTTCGGCAGCACCTCGACGGTCGCGACGTCCTTGTGATCCCTGAGGAAGATCATCTCCTCGCCGGTCGAGATGTGCAGGATGTGAACGCGCGCGCCGGTCTCGCGTGCAATCCGCACCAGTCGCCTGGTGCAGGTCAGGGCGACTTCGGGCGAGCGCCAGACCGGATGGCTCGACGGATCCCCCTCGACGCGCAGGCCCATGCGCTCGCGCAACATCATCTCGTCTTCGGAATGGAAGGCGGCGCGGCGGCGCGTGCGCTTCAGGATCTCACTGACGCCCTTGTCGTCCTCGACCAGCAGCGAGCCGGTGGAGGAACCCATGAAGACCTTGATGCCCGCCGCACCCGGCAGGCGCTCCAGCTCCGGCACATCGGCAATGTTCTCATGCGTGCCACCAACCCAGAAGGCGAAATCGCAATGCATCCGGTGCCGACCGCGCCTGACCTTGTCGGCCAGCGACGCCTCGTCGGTGGTCTGAGGGATCGTGTTCGGCATCTCGAAGACGGTCGTGACGCCGCCGAGCACCGCGGCGCGCGAGCCGGTCTCCAGATCCTCCTTGTGGTCGAGCCCCGGCTCGCGGAAATGCACCTGGCTGTCGATGACGCCCGGCAGAATATGCAGGCCGCGGCAATCGACCGTCTCACCTGCGGAAGCCTGCGACAGATCGCCGAGCGCCAAAATCTTGCCGCCGGTAATCCCGAGATCCCGCTGGACACGGCCATCGTGATTCACGACGGTGCCGCCCTTCAGAATGACATCATAGCTCTGCGGCATCGGAGGCGTCCTGCTGGTTGAGGATGAGGCTGAAGCGGCCTACCTATCGAACGGACCCGCGTCCAGCCCTTGGCAGCGATCAGAAACGAGCTTCACCATGCCTGCAACCCGATTGGTCGATCGCGGCGTCATTCGCGTCAGTGGCGAGGACGCGCGCGACTTCCTGCAGAACATCGTCACCAACGAGATGGACGTGGTGACGCCGGACCATGCCGGCTATGGCGCGCTCCTGACACCGCAAGGCAAGATCATCAGCGATTTTCTCGTGGTCGCGGTGCCGGAGGAGGAACGCGGAGGTTTTCTCCTCGACGTGCCGCTCCTGCAGGTTCCCGATCTGATGAAGCGGCTGAAGCTCTACAAGTTGCGCGCCAAGGTCGCGCTCGACGATCTCACCGAGGTGGCCACCGTGGTCGCATCGAGCGGCGGTTTCTCGCTCCCCGACGATGCCGGCCTCGTCTATGCCGACCCGCGCCTGCCGGCGCTCGGCGAGCGCGCGATCACTGACCGCAACGACGTCGGCTCGCTCGCCAGCGCCGAACCCGATGCCTACCACGCCAGGCGCATCGCGCTCGGCATTCCCGATGGCGGCAGGGATTTCGTCTATGGCGACACCTTTCCGCATGAGGCGCTGCTCGACCAGCTTGGCGGCGTCTCCTTCAAGAAGGGCTGCTATATCGGCCAGGAGGTGGTGTCGCGCATGCAGCATCGCGGCACCGCCCGGACCCGCATCGTGCCGGTGGTCTTTACCGAGGGACTGGTTCCCGAGATGGGCGTCGAGGCGACCGCCGGCAGCAAGGTGCTCGGCCGCATCGGTTCCTGCGCCAAGGGGCGCGGGCTCGCCATGCTGCGGCTCGACCGTGTCGCCGACGCCATGGCCGCGGGCGAAAGACTCGAAGGCGGCGGCGTGGCCTTTACCCTGGCGAAGCCGGACTTTATCCGCTTCCCCTTCCCCGGCGAGCCCGGTTTTGGAGCAGCAGCATGAGCGGACGCGCAGCAGTCGAAGGCCCGGACGGCAAGTTCCGTTGCATCTGGCCGGGGACCGATCCGCTCTATCTCGCCTATCACGACACCGAATGGGGCGTGCCGGAATATGATTCGCGCGCCTTGTTCGAGAAGCTGATCCTCGACGGCTTTCAGGCTGGCCTCGCCTGGATCACCATTCTGCGCAAGCGCGACAGTTTTCGCTCCGCCTTCGCCGGTTTCGAGCCGGAGGCGATTGCTCGCTTCACCGAGACCGATGTCCAGCGGCTGCTCGGCGATGCCGGCATCGTCCGCCATCGCGGCAAGATCGAGGGCACGATCAAGAGCGCTCGCGCCTATCTCGAGATCAGCGAACGGCGCGAGTTCTCGGATTTCCTCTGGCGCCATCTCGACGGCCGCGTCCTCCAGAACGCTTTTCGGACTCATGAGGAGGTGCCGGCCGAGACGGCGGTCTCCAAGGCGATCTCCAAGGAGCTGAAGGCCGCCGGCTTCACCTTCTGCGGCCCGACCATCGTCTACGCCTTCATGCAGGCCTGCGGACTGGTCAACGACCATCTGACCGGCTGTTTCCGCTACGAGGAATGCGCCGTGCTCGCCCGCGACATCCGCGTTCCGGCCTGAGCATGGCCAAGGCGCCGCTTCCACCCCGCGCCTGGCAGCGCATGCTGTCGGGCCGGAGGCTCGATCTGCTCGACCCCTCCCCGCTCGATATAGAGATCGAGGATATCGCGCATGGTCTGGCTCGCGTCGCGCGCTGGAACGGCCAGACGCGTGGGGAGCATTCCTTCTCGGTGGCGCAGCACTGCCTGCTGGTCGAGGCGATCGCGAGCCACCTCAATCCGGACTGGTCAAAGCCCTGGCGGCTGATGGCGCTGCTGCACGACGCTCCGGAATATGTCATCGGCGACATGATCTCGCCCTTCAAGGTGGTGATGGGCGACGCCTATAAGAGCGTCGAGCTCCGCCTGCTTGCCGCGATCCATCTGCGCTTCGGTCTGCCGGCGGCGACGCCCGCCATGCTGGCGCGGAAGACCAAGGACGCCGACAAGATCTCGGCTTTCCTCGAGGCGACCGAACTCGCCGATTTCGACCGCGAGGAAGCTCTGATCTTCTTTGGCCGGCCGAAGCCGCTGCCGCGCGAGGTCACGGACTGGCTGAGGCCACTGTCGACCGAACTCGCGCAAGCGCGCTTCCTGGAGCGCTTTCAGGCCCTCGTTTAGCGATCTCGGCTCAATCCGCCCCGGCGACCGGGCGCATCATGAAACGCGCATCGCTGCCATAGCTCGCAAGCTTGGCCTCGAGCCGCGGGTCGACGACGACCGAAAAACCCTGCTTGCCCCAGAAGCCGACAGAGGCATTGACCGCGACGAGCGACAGGCTCGGCAGCCCGAACTTTTGAGCGAGCCTGAGTGCATCCGCGACCGCCAGGACAGCGGCGCCGGTGCCTCGCGCCTGCGGCAGCAGCGCGAGATCATGGATGTAGAAGGTCCCGGGAGCGGGCGGCAGCGCGCCGAGCGGCGCGTTCAGGGCTGGGGGCTCGAGCTCGCGCCAGGGATGGCTGAGCAGATAGGCGGCGATCCCGCTCCCCATGTCCAGGACCCGGCAGCCATCGCCAAACAGCTTCAGCCGCTCGGCGAAAATGGCGGCCTCCTCCGGAAAATCCGGATGAACCTCGGCCGCCACTGCGACGACAGCGTCGAGATCGGACACGGTCATGGTCCGCCAGTGAGATCCTGCTACCTTGGTCATCGTCGATCCGTCCTGCCTTTCCGCGCTCCGATATTGCACGCAAGCGGACAGAGGGTGAATGCCGATTTATTCTATTTTGGCAAAAGTCATCAAGCATTCCCGCGGCTACAGGAGAAAGCGATTTCCTCCGATACTGCGCCTCACCTCATCCCTGCCGAATGCGAAGGAGACCGCCATGTCGGACACCAAGACCCTGCCGAAGGGTGTCGTCATCAAGGGCGCAATGGGTCCGCGCTTCGACGAGATCCTGAGCCATGATGCGCTCGCCTTCGTTGCCGACTTGCAGCGCCGCTTCAACGAGACGCGCAAGCGCCTGCTCGCCTTGCGCAAGGAGCGCCAGAAGCGCTTCGATACCGGCGAGACGCCCGATTTCCTGACCGAGACCAGGCATATCCGCGAAGGCGACTGGAAGGTGGCGCCGATTCCCGCCGATCTGCAGGATCGTCGTGTCGAGATCACCGGTCCTGTCGACCGCAAGATGATCATCAACGCGCTGAACTCCGGCGCCAAGGTGTTCATGGCCGATTTCGAGGATGCCTCCTCTCCGGTCTGGGCCAATATGGTCGAAGGCCAGATCAATCTCAGGGATCGCTGGGCCGGCCGGATCGACTTCACCGAGCCGACCACCGGCAAGGCCTACAAGCTCAAGGACAAGCCAGCCGTTCTGATCATCCGCCCGCGCGGCTGGCATCTGCCGGAACGCCATATCGAGATCGACGGTGAAATCGCCTCGGGCTCGCTGGTCGATTTCGGCCTCTATGTCTTCCACAATGCCAAGGCGGCGCTGGCTGCGGGCTCCGGCCCCTATTTCTATCTGCCGAAGCTCGAGAGCCATCTCGAGGCCAGGCTCTGGAACGATGTCTTTGTCGCCGCTCAGAACGCGCTTGGCCTCAAGACCGGCACGATCAAGGCCACCATCCTGATCGAGACCCTGCCCGCGGCCTTCGAAATGGACGAGATCCTCTATGAGCTGAAGGATCACATGGCCGGGCTGAACTGCGGCCGCTGGGACTACATCTTCTCCTTCATCAAGAAGCTCGCCCGCAACCCGGCCTTCGTCCTGCCCGATCGCTCGCAGGTGGTGATGACCAAGGCCTTCCTGCGGGCCTATTCGCTGCTGCTGATCAAGACCTGTCACCGCCGCGGCGCCTTCGCCATGGGCGGCATGGCGGCGCAGATCCCGGTCAAGAACGATCCGGCCGCCAACGAGGCCGCCTTCGCCAAGGTCCGGGCCGACAAGGAGCGTGAGGCCGGCGACGGCCATGACGGCACCTGGGTTGCCCATCCCGATCTCGTGCCGGTGGCGATGGAGGTCTTCAACCGGCTGATGCCGCAGCAGAACCAGCTCGACAAGAAGCGCGAGGACGTCTCCGTCGGCCGCGAGCAACTGCTCGAGGTCCATGAGGGCACGCGCACCGAGGCCGGCTTCCGCGAGAACATCCGCATCGGCGTGCAATATCTCGAAGCATGGCTGCGCGGCCGCGGCGCGGTGCCGATCTACAACATGATGGAGGATGCCGCGACGGCCGAGATCAGCCGTGCCCAGATCTGGCAGTTCATCCAGTACGGCGTCACCGTTGACGGAGGCACCATCGTCACCGCGGATCTCTTCAAGCGCTGCCTCACCGAGGAGATGGAGCGCGTGAAGGGCGAGGTCGGGCCTGAAAACTACGCAAAGGGCCGTTTCCCGGAGGCGATCGAGCTGTTCTCGACCCTCTCGCTCGCGCCTGAATTCGAGGAATTCCTTACCGTCCCGGCGTACGACAAGCTCGGTTGAGTCCAACGACCGGCGCCGCCTGGGCGGCGCCGGTCGTTGCCTATGCCCCGGCGATGCGGATCAAGCGATATGATCGCTCCGTCGCAAGGCGACGTTGATTTCGCGCAGGAACTGGACAAGCGAAGCGCCGAAGAGCCCAACAGCCACGATGAAGAGCACGGCCACACCCCGTTCATGGGCCGACCCGACGAACGCAAACATGAACGCGAGCATCATCAGCAGGATCGTCGAAACACCGCTCGAGATGGCAAGACGCATCGCGCTGTTGATCAGATGGGCTCGCCGCTCGAGGCGGGGGAGATCAGCCTTGAGTTCGTGAACGACAGGCCCCTCGCCCTGCAGGCTGCTCAACATGCGCGACCGGTCGAGAATTCGCTCCAGGCGACTGATCAGGACCGATATCAGGCCGACGACCGCGCCGAGCAGGAATGCTGGTGCGGCAGCCTGGCTGATGACCAATGAAAGCTGGTTCACGGACGGAAGCTCAGGAATCATGGTTTCTTCGCCTCGTCGCGAACGCCGTCGGCCGCCGAGCGAATTGACCAACCGGGTGCGATAGACAGCCCCCAATCCCATCCCGGGCCCAAGCGATCATGCGTGGTTAGAGCGTGGATTCATGAAACTCGCGGCCGACGCGCCTGTCTACGGCTATCCGCTGGTGACAATGGAAATGCCCCGACGGATCCTCATTCATGTCGCGGCACCAACCTCAGCCCGAGCGCAGCCGGATTCCATCCTCAAGCAGCGGGAGTGCCCGAGCGGCTCGCGATGGCAAGGGCCATGACGATCATTGCTCCAGCCAGGCCAAAGGTGACGTGCAATCCGGTCGCGACCATGTCCGGAGATGCGACCGCGCTGCCGTCCGTCCCCGCGGCGAGAGCGAACACCGCACCCATCACCGAAGCACCGGTGATCAGGCCGAGATTGCGGGCGAGGCCGAGCATCCCGGAGACAAGCCCGCGCCCTTCCGGACCAGCCTCTCGCATCACGGCCGTGTTGTTGGCGGCCTGGAACAGCGCATAGCCTGGGGTGAGAACGATCAGGGGAACGGCATAGCCCGCAATCCCGATCTGCAGCGGCATGAGCGCGAAGAGAAGCGATCCGACGGCCATGGCGGCCAAGCCCACCAAGCTCATGCGTTGCGCGCCGAACCGATCGACCAAGCGGCCAGCCGGTACGCCCGAGAGCGCCGCGACAACCGGCCCGATCGCCATGACCAGGCCAGCGCCCGATGCATCGAGGCCGAGCGCCATGGTGAGATGGAAGGGGCCAACGACCAGTGTTGTCATCATCACCGCCGCGACCAGCGCGGTTGTGGCGAGGCCTTTCCGCAGCCCGGGCTCGCGCAGCATCGAGAGCCGGATCAGGGGCTCCGCGACCCGCGCTTGTACCAATACGAACAGGAGCGCGGCGACTGCTGCGGCTAGCAGGAGCCCGCCATTGAGCAAGCCGAATGCACCGCGGTTCCAGGTCATGGCGAGCGCATAGGCAACCAGCGCAGCGGCCAGCAGCAGCGTGCCGAGCATATCGAAGCGCGGCTTGTCTCCCCTCTTCTCGAGGCGATCGACCGGAAGGCTCCGCAAGGCGATCATGAAGGCAACGACGCCGAACGGGACAGTGACAAGGAATATCGCCCGCCATCCGAAGCCGTCGATGACAGCACCACCGAGCGAGGGGCCGAGTGCCGTGCCGACCGCCGACATGGTGCCGAGCAACCCCATGGCACTGCCGGTCCGGTCCCTCGGCAGGGCATCGCCGACAAGGGCCAGGCTCAGCGTCATCATGACTGCGGCGCCCGCCCCCTGCACCGCCCGCGCGGCGATCAAGCCGGCGAGGCCGGAAGCAAGGCCGCACCCCGCCGAGCCCGCTGTGAAGAGGGCTATGCCGGCCAGCAGAAGCGAGCGGCGTCCGACGAGATCGCCAAGTCGTCCGACCCCGACGCTCAACGTGGTGATGACAAGCAAATAGGCGAGGACCACCCACTGCACCTGCTGGAAGGAGGCTGCGAAGGCCTGCACCAGCGCCGGCAGGCCGACATTGGCAATGCTGGTGCCAAGCGAGGACAGCAACATGCAGAGGGATAGGCCGGCGAGAGCCAAACGAGGCGCGCCACGCTGGGCCGTCGGGGCTTCGGTGGGGAACGGCGGGTCAAGCATAGCCTTCATCATCGTGGGGGGCTCCGAAGCACTGTTCGAAGCAGGTAGCCACATATGACACCTGGCGGAAGACGCAGCATTTGCACTGATTCAGTGCATTTGACGCCATGTCATGCTGGCGAGCCGTGCTAGTCTTGCCAGCATGACGAGAGCCGACCTCAACTTGCTCATCACCCTCGATGTCCTTCTCACCGAAGGCAGCGTGGCCCGCGCTGCCCGGCGCCTGCGGCTAAGCCCGTCCGCGATGAGCCGAGCCCTGGCGCGGCTGCGCGAGACGATCGGCGACCCGCTGTTGGTAAGGGCGGGGCGCGGCCTTGTACCAACGCCGCGTGCACTGGAATTGCGGGAGCGCGTCGGTCCGCTCGTTCAGGAAGCGGAGGCGATCCTGCGGCCGGCCGAGGCGCTCGATCTGCAACGGCTTGTCCGGACCTTCTCGGTTCGGGCGAGCGACGGCTTCGTCGAGGCCTTTGGGCCTGAACTCATCGCGCACATCCAGGCGGAAGCGCCCGGCATACGGCTCCGCTTCGTCCAGAAGCTGGACAAGGATAGTACGCTGCTTCGAGAAGGCAGTGTCGATCTCGAAACCGGTGTCATCGGGGCGGCGCAGAGTCCGGAAATCAGGACGCGGGCGCTGTTCGCGGATCACTTCGTCGGGGTCGTGCGGCGGGGACATCCATTGGCCACAGGCGAGATCACCGCCGATCGCTTTGCTGCTGGCCGGCAGATCCTCGTCTCGCGGCGCGGTCTCGACAAGGGACCGATCGACGACGCGCTGGAGGCGATCGGACTGCGGCGAGACATCGCCACGATCGTCACCGGCTTCTCGCCTGCGCTCTCGCTCGCGCGTGGATCCGATCTCGTCGCCATTGTGCCCGAACGACACACTCGGACCCTGCGCGACGGCATGGTCACCTTTCCGCTGCCGGTTTCTGTGCCTGAGATCTCCGTGTCCCTGCTCTGGCATCCCAGGCTGGATGCCGATCCTGCGCACCGCTGGCTGCGCGAATGCGTCCGCCGGGTCTGCGGGATGCAGAATTCGCCCGATGATATGGGTGGGGTGCCGGCTGAAACAGGGAACAACCGAGGGCGCCGCCCGCAGGCTGATCTCCTGCCCGATTACTGACGTCCGATGGCAGCGGCAGCCGCCCTGTCACAATCCGGCTGAGACACCGCCCCCCCGCGGCGACAGGTTCAGCGCGCCATCATTGCCCCGCAGAGCCTGGTCGCAAAGCGGTTGAAGCAGCGCGCATATGGCATCTGGTTCGCGCCCGCCGGACCGCAGCATGTGGAACACGGCAAAGCTGGTCAGCGCGAAGAGCAGGTCGACGGCATCGCGCTGCAGTTGCTCGTCGCGCCCACCCTGGCGGCGCACGAGCGCGGCCAGCGCCAGCCGACGGCGCTCATTGCGTTCTGCCAGGCTCTCCGTCAGTTCGGTGTCGCCGGCCGCTGTCGCGAACAGCCCAACCAGTCCGTCATCGGAACTCCAGAAGCCGCAGAACACCGTGACCAGGGCCGCCAAGGCCTCCTTCGGGTCAGAAATGGCCATTGCGTCTGCAAGATCAGCGATCCCGCCGGCAGCCGCCAGGGCGTCGAAGGTCGCCTCCAGCAGCCCGCGTCGCGAGCCGAACTGATTGTAGACGGTCAGTCGAGTCACGCCCGCCGCGGCCGCCACGGCCTCTAGCGAGAGCGTCCTTCCAGCCGGCTCGCGAAGCAATGCCGCTGCCGCAGCGAGGAGCCGGCCGCGCGTTTCTGCGGTTTTGGCCTCTCGTTTGGCACTCGAATAGGGCCTTGACGTTCTCTCGCGACTCATGACTATACAGTTTGTATATCCAATTTTGCCCATTCAAACGGGCGCTGTTTCGGAGCCTAGCCTATGGAGCCCTTCCTGATCAGTATCATCGCCATGCACGTTCTCTCATCGGTGTTCTGGGCCGGCACGACATTCGTGCTGGCCCGTACTGGTGCAAACGACGTCGCCCGCCTCTTCCGCCCGCAGTTCGGTGCCGCCGTCGTCGCGATGATCTCTGGCGCGCTCCTGTGGAGTTTCATCCATGCCGGGAACGTCGGAAACGCAGAAATGCTGCTTGCGCTCGGCGCCGGCACGGCGGTGGCGGCTTTGGTGATCCAGGCTGTCGGGGTGCTGCGCGGCTTGCGCAGGACCGGCCAAGCTGCGCCCTGGCTGGGTCTCCTCTACCGGATCTCGGCCGCGCTGCTGCTCGTAACCGTGATCTGCATGACGGTCGCACGCTATGTCTGAGGAACCGTCGACCGTGTCGCACATCCCGACTTTCCCCGACCTCGCCGGCAAAACGGCGCTGGTCACCGGCGGCTCCGGCGGGATCGGCGCCGAAACCGCGCGTTGGCTGGCGCATAACGGGGTTTCCGTGACGGTTGCCGGCCGCGACCAACCCCGGCTCGACACCGTGCTGCGCTCCCTGGAGGCGATCTCCGACGGGCATGCCGCCGTCCGGATCGACTGCACCCGGCACGACGAGTTGGAGACCGCGCGTGCCGCGTTCGTTGCACGGCGCGGCAAGCTCGACATTCTCGCCGCCTTCGCCGGAGGTGGGACCAGCAGGCCCGTTGCGCTGGAGGATGTGACTGAGGCGGACTGGCACTCCAGCCTTGATCACAATCTGACCGCCACGTTCTTGACGCTCAAAACCTTCCTGCCAAGCCTCAAGCAGGGCCGCGGCGGCGCCGTCATCACCATGGCCTCGACAGCCGGCCGCGCGCCTTCGCAGGCGCCGCTCGGCTATGGGGTCGCCAAGGCCGGCGTCATCATGCTCACACAGCAAGCCGCACACGACCTCGGGCCATCCAGCGTGCGCGTGAACTGCATTTCACCATCGGCCGTATTGACCGACCGGACCGCAACACACATGCCTCCCGCCGTCAGGGCGCAGGTGGTCCTCGCTCATCCGGTCCGGCGGCTCGGCTCGCCGGCAGACGTGGCGGCGGCCACGCTGTTCCTCGCTTCGGAGAGTTCGGGCTGGTTGACCGGCGCAACCCTCGACATCGCCGGCGGACGGCTGATGCACTGATCACCGGCGCCAAAGCCGGCGAACCAGGCCAGTTGGGCTGGCAAGCGATCGCCTCGCCCCCCTGCCCCGCCCAAGAAGGCCCTTGGACAAGGACTCGCATTGAGCCCGTCGGGGCGCTTCGGTCGCCTGTATGCGTCTCAGCTGTCCCTGTCGGGCGCGAACATGGTGCCTTGCTGGAGACAGTCGCAGAGATCGCGATAGACCGCGGCCAATCGCTCACGTGACGGGCGGCTGGCACCCACTGCATCCTCGATCCGGCGGGCAAGGCTGCCATGCTTCAGGATGGTTGCCCAGATTGGTGTCCAGCGCGCTGGATCAATGCCCGAGCTGTCATCCATGTTCTCCAGAATGTGCCGCCAGAGATCGCCGGCGCGACAGGACTGACCGGAATAGTCGAACAGCCTGAGATAGGCCTCATCATCGATCATGGCGTCCTCGGCGGATATCACGCAGCTGTCGAATATCCGGGCCAGCTCCTCGGTGGCCATGTCGCCGCTGAGGCGCTGGAGATCGCCGTAGAGGCGATGAACTGCTCCAACGACAGCGGCGGCAACTGCGAGATCGGCTTCGGGGCACTCCTGGGTATCGATGACCCGAATTTCGATTGTGTTTCGGTCGAAGCGGGGGATGCAGCCCCTGGCATTGAGCCAGGGGTGCCTGAGGATTCCGCCGGGATCTGCAGACGCCATGACGGCATAGATCGGCTCGAGAATCGTGTCTTCGTACGCGCGTTGACTGGAGACGGTGTCGGGAATGATCAGGCCGTTGATCAGGGGATAGGCCTTCGCATTGGCTCCGTAGGCCCTCATGCGGAAATCGCGGTAGGCGGTGCGCTGGCCGTCGGCAATGGGCGAGCTTGCAGCCAATGCTGGAATGATCGGCAGGACGCGACGGATCGCTTCGTGGAGCCGCGCAAATTGATCGTCGTCGGCAAAGGGGAGATTGAGATGGACGCTCTGCAGATTGGTCCACCCATGCGATCTGGTTTCGAAGATGCGCTGATAGGTGCGGTAGATTCCGTGGGGATCAATCGGCCACGGCTGAGCATCATATCGGGGATCCAGCCACGGATGCATTGCCGTCGGCATCAGGCGCGCTCCGTGGCCCAGAAGGGTCTTGTTCAATGCGATGACCTCGCGTTGCAGGGGCTGGGCGAGGTCTTCCAATCTGGCCGCCGGAGCGAGATTCTTCGCTTCCAGGACATGAAGCACGAACTCGTTGGACCAGCCGATCAAGCCTCGCTCCATAGCTACGGCGCCCGTGCCGGCGGCATGCGCCAGGACGATATCTGCAATGGAGCGGCATTCCAGATCGGCGGTTCCGACGATCGCGTATTCAATCTCGATTCCGAACCCTTCGAACGCATTGAGCGGCCTCATCCCAGGGACGCCGAAGAGCGAGGCGTCATCTGACATGTGCGCGGGGCTTGAACGGGATCGAGTGTGGCAGACAGCATGGGAGGGCCTTCCTGGGAGCGACTCCCGGAGACCCTAGGCTGGCAATCACCAGCAATTGCTTTCGCTGAAGCAGAAAGAGGCGCAGGATCAGGCAGTGGCATTCCGTCCACGGGAGATCAAAGGACGAGCCGGGATTTCGAGAACGGCTGCTGCCGCTCGCACGAAGGAACTGGCGAACGCGATCGCAACAACGAGACGCCGGCGCCCCTGCGGTCCTTGAAGGCCAGCTCTCCAGACGATGAACCCAGCGCAGGCGAGCCGCTCGCTCAAAGTCTATGAGAGTAGACGCTGAGTCCACCATTGCCAATCTACAGGTCGGGCGTCCACATCCGCATATCCAGCGCATCGACGTTGGAGAAACGACATGAACCCGATATCTGAACCGATCCTCACCTCCGGCTTTCCGCTCGGCAGTTCCGCAGGGCTGGTGACCGCCTTCGAATGGCTCGGCCAGCCCTATCGCCTCACCAGGGTGGATATGCTGGGAGAAATGCGCACCGACGCCTACAAGCGCCTGAACGGCCGCGTGGAGACGCCCGTGCTGATCACCGGCGAAGGCCGTGTCCTCACCGAGACGATGGCGATCGCCCTGTGGCTGGAGGCGCGCGACCTTGACCGCCGCATCAGCTTCGAACCCGGCACGCCGGAGGCCGACCGGCTGCATCAATACGTCGCCTTCCTCAATACCGGCTTCACCGGTGCGTTCGTCCCGATGTGGGTGGCGCTGGAAGCGGAAGGTGTACCGGAGGAGTATCGCGAAACGCTGCGCAAGTTCGGCCGCAGCTTTGTCGCCGAGCGCCATGAACAACTCGAGGCGATGATCGGCGCCAGCGACTACCTGCTCGGCGACAGACCGACGCTGGCCGATGCGGTGTTTGCCGGCGTTGCGCGCTGGGTGGACTTCCACAAGGCCGTCGACCCACGCGACTATCCCCGCATCCTGGCGCTGCGCAAGCGCATCGAAGCCGATCCCGCGTTTCGCTTCGCGGTAGCCATCGAGGACGGCAAACAGGCGGCAGGCAGTGGCGCGATGAAGGGTCTCGTTCCGCTCGCCGATGTCCTGCGCAACGCAGACGGCGTACTCGCGGCCTGAGACGCATGAGAACTGACTGCGCGCCATGGGTGGTGGCGCGCAATCCCCCTCTCCGCTCAGGGCGTGCGGGGGCTTTCGTTGAAGGCCCGGACTGCTGCAGCGGCGAGGTCGCCGACCGATCTGGAAGGATCTGACATCAAACGAGCCACGATCCCTCCAAGCCTCGCCTTCGCAGCTTCGGCCTCATCTCCGGCAAGATCTGGGTCGCTTCTTACAGTTTCCCATGCTCGGGCGTGGATGGCCTCTGCGATAAGCATCTCTTTTGAATTCAAGACGCCGGGAACACGGAAATCGAGGGGCAGCATAGAAAGGGTCTCGGTGAACCCGCGCTAGATAGTCCTCGCATTCCGAACGGCAAGGGCTCCGCCCTCCGTCGCCGGGGCAGGGCTCGACTGGATTCCGGCTGTCTGCCGCGACCAGCGCGGTGAGAGTGCGAGAAGCACGTCAATCGCACACAAGGGCGAGCCTGACCGGCCCCGAATGTGCATGATGCGGACTAATGCTTTGACAGCACCGGGCGCGACGCGCTCAATCCCGCGGCAACCGGAAACCCTGCCATGCCTCGCCTTGCCTTGACGTCGACTGCTCTCGCCACAGCGCTGCTGCTCGCGCTACCGGCGTCAGCCAAGACGCTGAAGCCCGTCCGCAATGTCGAAGCGACCGAGGATTTTGCTGGCAAGAAGCCCGACAAGGCAGCCAAGGATGTCAGCGGCCTGGCCTGCCTGCCGGCGAATGGCGAGGAGCGGCGCTGCCTCCTGGCGAATGACGAGAACCGCTCGGCCCAGTTCGCTATCCTGACCAAGGGGCGCATCAAGCCTGCCGGCGTGGTCGAGCTGATCGGGGACAGCCCCTCCCCGACCGCGCTCGGCGCGATCCCCGCGTCTCCTTGTCCGACGATCGGCGGTTATGGCGAGTTCGACGGCGAGGCGGTCGCCTACGCCGCGCCCTATTTCTACATCGCCGGTTCGCATGGCTGCTCGCGCAGCAGCAGCGAGTTTCGCCTCTCGTCGTTCCAGCTCGCGCGGGTCAAGGTCGATACGGCCGGCACCCCCATCGGCCAGGTTGAACTGACCTACCGCCTGAGTGATCTGTTGCGTCGTGCCGGCGAGGTTGCGCCCTCTTTCGGCAAGCCCCTGACGGATGGCAACGGCCTAAACATCGAAGGCATAGCGACCGCTCATGACAGGCTCTGGATCGGGCTGCGGGCGCCGTCGCAGAACGGTCGCGCCTTCCTGCTAGAAACAAATCCGGACGAGCTCTTCGCGCCCGGCAATGAACCCGCCCAGGGCACTCCGACTGTGATCGCTTTCCCGGCTGGCCCGAATCGCGGCGTGCGCGACCTTGCTGCACTGCGGGACGGACGCCTGCTGGTCCTGGTCGGCCCTGCGCAGGAACAGGACGTTCCCTATGGCCTGCTGCTGCTTGACCCTGCCGCGCCCCAGTCACCGAGGGATCTCGGCACACTTGCACCGCCCAAGGATGCCAAGGCGGAGGTCGTGACCATTCTCGAGGAAAGGCCTGGTCGCCTGCGCTTCCTGATCGGTTATGACGGCATCAAGAATGGTCGATTCCAGGAATACGAGCTGCAACTGCCATGACTATTTCCTTCCGGTCTCGCCTTGAGGGCGTAGTGACGCGCTATCGCGCCGAGGTCGCCTCGCGGCGTGAGCATCTGTCGCTGTTGCGCTGGCAGATTGCCGCAGGCCATGCGCTCGACGAGCGCGACACCTTTCCGGGCCATGTCACGACCAGTGCGATCGTCCTGTCGCCGGATCACGCCCAGGTACTGCTGATCGACCATGTCGTCATCGGTCGCTGGCTGCAGCCTGGCGGCCATTACGAAGAGGCCGAAGCATTCAACCTTTCCGCTGCGCGCGAGGCCATCGAAGAGACCGGCGTCAGCAGGCTTGCCCTGCATCCCTGGCATCGCGGCGACGATCTGCCCTTCGTCATCGACAGCCATGACGTCCCCGGAAAACCCTCGCGCGGAGAGCCGGACCATATCCATCACGATCTGCAATATCTCTTCGTCGCCGATCCCGCGGTGCCGCTCGTCGCGCAGCTCGAGGAAGTTCACGCCGCAGCCTGGAAGCCTGCCGCCGAACTCGCCGGCATTGCGCCGCTCGTTGCGGCCCGCCTCGCTTCGGTTGCGGTGCGATAGCAGTGTCGCTGCAAAGATGTAACTTTATTATATTTTGGGAAGCCGGCGCGGTCTCGCCATTCCCGACCAATTTCGCGAGGATTCTCCCCGCAACGATTCTGGCGGCCAGTTAACGCTCTTGCAAATCATTTGCACCTGATCGATCTTGGGGCATCGATACCCGAGGACTGACCGATGCTGCCGAAGATTGCCGCCGCTGCCCTTGCCCTGAGCGCTCTTTCCGCCAACGCCTTGGCAACCGACCTGCCTACCCGCAAGAGCGTGCCTGCCGCCCAGCCGACGCTCTCAGCCTGCGCCGAGAGCGAAGGCATCCCGACCGACGCTTTCGGCTTCACAACCGGTTCGGACGTGGCGGAGCTCGGTTCGTTCGGGCCGAGCCTGACCTATGGCGGCGCCTTCGGCGCGCGCAGTGGCCGGTCGAACGCCCACGGCGCGCAGCTCCAGGGCTCCTATGGGCTCTTCTCCTGCTTCGAGATCGGCCCCTATCTGCTCGGTGGCTACACCAATGCTTCGGCCGGGGGGATCAGTGCTAATTCAAGCAATAATGGTGCCGGCGTCGAGATGAAATACCGCCTGCTCGGCCGTGACTTGCACGGCATCGGCCTGACGGTGGTGCTCGATCCGAGCGTCAATCGCACTGATCCCGACGGCGCCGGCCGCTTCACCACTTTCAATACCGGCATCCGTCTCTTCGCCGACACGGCGCTGGTGCCAGGCAAGCTCTATGCCGCGCTCAATCTCTCCCAGGACATGACCTGGACCGGCCCCGACCCCTATGGGCGCTCCTCGACCTTTACGGCCTCAGGATCACTGGCCTGGCAGGTCGTCGACGGCCTCCATGTCAGCGGCGAGGTCCGCCATCTGCGGCGCTACAACGATCTCGGCTTCGGCAACGAAGCGGGCTACGCCACATTCGCCGGCCCCGGCATCTACTGGCAGGCGACGAAACAGCTCGCGCTCTCGGCCGCCTACAACATGCAGGTCGCCGGCAAGGCCAAGGGTGAACCCCGTAATCTGGACCTCACCAATTTCAGCCAGCATCCCGTCAAGGTGAAAGCCGCCTACAGCTTCTGATCAGCCTGCATTGGTCAGCGCAGCAGCGAGCGGCCGGTCATCTCGTCCGGCTGTTTTAGCCCCATCAATGCCAGCAGCGTCGGCGCGACATCAGCGAGCCTGCCATCGGCCAACGCCTTCGCATCGCCACCGATCAGCATCACGGGCACCGGAAACGTCGTGTGGGCGGTATGCGGCTTGCCGGTCACCGGATCGACCATCAGCTCGCTGTTGCCGTGATCGGCCGTGACGAGCAGGGCACCCCCCATCTGCTCGATTGCCTTGGCAATCCGGCCCAGGCCCGCATCGACGGTTTCGACCGCCTTGATCGCCGCCGAAAGCACTCCGGTATGCCCAACCATGTCGGGATTGGCAAAGTTCAGCACGACGAGATCATATCGCCCCGAAGTGATCGCCGCGACGGCGCGGTCCGTCAGCTCCGGCGCCGACATTTCGGGCTGCAGATCGTAGGTCGCGACCTTGGGAGACGGCACCATCACCCGGTCCTCGCCGGGATAGAGGCGCTCTTCGCCACCATTGAAGAAATAGGTCACATGCGGATATTTCTCGGTCTCTGCCATGCGGACCTGCATCCGCCCTGCCTTGGCGACGGTCTCTCCGAGACCGTTCGAGAGCGTCTGCGGCGGAAACAGCGCCGGCATGATCTTGTCGAGTTCGGCGCTGTAGGAGGTCATGCTGACCGCCCTGGAAAGCTTCGGCACGCGAGCCCGAGTAAAGCCCGTGAAATCCGGGTCGAGTACCGCGGCCAGAATCTCGCGAATCCGGTCCGAGCGAAAATTGAAGCTGAGCAACCCGTCGCCGTCCCGCATGCCGGCATATCCAGCGATCACGGTTGGAACGATGAACTCGTCATTGACGCCCTCCGCATAGGCGCCGGCGACCGCCTCCCCGGCCGTCGCGAAGGCCTTGCCCTCGCCCAGCACCATGGCGCGCCAGGCCTGCTCGACGCGCTCCCAGCGATTGTCGCGATCCATCGCGAAATAACGGCCCGACAGGCTGCCGATCACAGCCTCCTTCGGCAGGGCCGCGGCGAAATCGCGTACATACTCTGCCGCCGATTGCGGTGGGGTGTCTCGTCCATCCGTGAAGACATGGATGCAGACCGGGATACCCTGCCCGGTCAGAATCCGGGCCAGCGCCACGGCGTGATCCTGATGGGCGTGCACCCCCCCGGGCGAGACGAGGCCTAGCAGGTGGCAGGTGCCCCCTGTATCCCTGAGTTTCGCGACAAGCCCGGTCGCGTCCAGCGCCTGCGCGATCGACTTGTCCTGGATCGCCTGGTTGATCCGCGGCAGGTCCTGCATGACGACGCGCCCGGCGCCGAGATTGAGATGGCCGACCTCGGAATTACCCATCTGGCCTTCCGGCAAGCCGACATCGAGCCCCGAAGTCTTCAGGAAAGCGCGCGGCGCACTGGCCCAATAGCGATCGAAATTCGGCGTGTTCGCCAGCTTCACCGCATTACTGGTTTCATCCTCGCGCCAGCCCCAGCCATCGAGGACCATCAGCATCACGGGGCGGTTCGACATGCGGCAACCTGTGGGCATCAAGGAAAAACTGCTTGTGCGGATATCACGCACCGCGCCGCCAACGCGAGTGCTAAGAAGAAGCACCGATCCCCGATCCCGCGGCAAGGGAACCGCCCATGGCGCTCAAAGCCCTCGTTTTCGACGCCTATGGCACCTTGTTCGACGTCCAATCCGTTGCCGGCGTCACTGACGAGGCGTTTCCCGGCCATGGCGAAACGATCACCCAGATCTGGCGGCTGAAGCAGCTCGAGTACACCTGGCTCAGGGCGCTGATGGGCCGCTATGAGGATTTCTGGACGGTCACGCGCGACTCGCTCGACTTCACGTTGGCGACACTCGGGCTGGTGGCGACGCCCGATCTGATCGCCAGAATTGCGGCAGCCTATGACGCGCTCGCGCTCTACCCGGAGGCAAGGCAGGCACTCGAGGAGCTTGCGGGCTTCCGCCTCGCCATTTTCTCGAATGGCAGCCCGGCCATGTTGAAGCGCCTCGTCGCCCAGGCCGGAATCGACAAGTTGCTGGAAACCGTGATCAGCGTCGACGAGATCGGCGTCTACAAGCCGGACCCCCGCGGCTATGAGCTGGTAGAGAAGCGACTGGGCCTTGCTCGCGAGGAGATCCTCTTCGTTTCCTCCAACGGTTTCGATATCGCCGGCGCCAAAGCCTACGGCTTCACCGTCGCGCGCATCGAGCGCATTCCCGCATCGGCCTTGCGCGCCGAGCTGGCGGCCCCCGGCGGGATCGGCCCCACGGCACTGTTCAAGGCTCTGCGCATGCAACCGGAACGGCTCGGGGCGGGCGCCGACCTTACTATCGCCAGGCTGACGGATCTTGCAGCTTACGCGACGAAACAGCGGTAAGACCCGCTCGATCACCCTGCGCCAGGAGACCCAATCGATGATCAAGTTCTACTATCATCCGTCGCCGAACCCCGCGAAGATCGCGCTCTTCCTTGAGGAAGCCGGGCTGCCCTACGAGATGGTGCCGGTCGATACCCGGCGTGGCGACCAGTTCAAGCCCGAGTTCCTGGCGATCAATCCCAATGCCAAGACGCCAGCCCTGACTGATGGCGACGTCACGATCTTCGATAGCAACGCGATCCTGCTTTATCTCGCGGAGAAGACCGGCAAGTTCCTCCCCGAGAGCACACCGGCGGCACGAGGCCAGATGCTCTCCTGGTTGATGTTCGTCGCCACCGGCATCGGCCCCTATTGTGGACAGGCCGTGCATTTCACCCGTTTTGCGCCTGAGAAGATCCCCTACGCAATCAACCGCTACTCGCGCGAGGCCGAACGACATTGGGGCATCATCAACGACCAGCTCGGCAAGCATCGTTACATGCTGGGAGACAGCTACACGCTGATCGACATGTCGGTCTGGGGCTGGTCGACGCGCGCGGCCTTCGCGCTCGGTGAAGAGGCCTTCGGCAAGCTGACCAACGTCAAGCGCCATCTCGATGAGATTTCCGCTCGCCCCGCCGCTCAGCGCGCGGTGGCATTGAAGGATCAGTTCGCCTTCAAGACGGAATTCGACGAGGAAGCGCGCAAGTTCCTGTTCCCGCAGAACGCCCATCTCGTCGCGTGAGCCAAAGCCCGAGCGGGCCGGCTCACGCCGGTTCGCTCAGGCCGCGATCACGAAATCGAACCGGCCGAGACGCCCACCTTCGGCAGCGCGGATATCCATCAGCAGCGCGCGATCGAAGATACCGTCGCGCGCATTGCCGGGCTCGCTCGGGAAATAGAGCTGGGTCGTCAGGACCGGCCCCTGTCCCGCCCGAACCTTCACATGAAAATGTCGTGTCCGGCCGGGATAGAGGCCGGGCATGCGGGTGATGAACTGGTACCGGCCCTGCGCGTCGGTGAACTGGTGGCCTCGGAAGAGAAAGCCCGCATTGTCATAGTCGCCGCTCGCATTGGCATGCCAGAGATCGACCAGGGCTCCGCCGACCGGGCGGCATTGCGGCGTCAGCACGAAACCGGACAGCACCAGCATCTCGCCTGGCCCATCTCCGCGCAGATCCCGCTTGAGCGGGGAGGACGCCGTGAAATACGGCCCCTCGGTCTGGCGCCTGGTAACCGCCGCCCTACCCTCACAGGCAGGCGTCATCGGAAGTTCCGCTCCTTGGGCCCGGGCAGGTTCGGGACGAGACAGCGCCGCGAGCCCGGCCGCAGCGAGCGCGGAAGCGACGAGATCACGGCGGTTGAACCCAATTTGCGGCATCGCGCACTCCCATCCCGGATCCCAGTTTGGTGCCCCTCCCCTTGGGGTGAAGACCGGAGCCGTGCCAAAATATGGACGCAGCGTTCCGGGAAAGCAGTGGCAGAATGGCCCGTTTCACGGCACTGTGACCGCCGATTCCGCGTGCTCCGGTCTGGGTCGCGACGCGGCGAAGGAAACCGTATGCCGACCGATATCGAAATTGCCCGCGCAACCGAACTCACGCCCATCGCCAGCATCGCCGAAAGGGTCGGGATTCCCGAAGAGGCCCTTCATCCCTACGGCAAGTACATCGCAAAGATCGATGGCGCCGCGATCCCGGATTTCGAGCAGCGTCCAAATGGAAAGCTGATCCTCGTCACGGCGATCAGCCCGACGCCCGCCGGCGAGGGCAAGACCACCACGACGGTTGGCCTCGGCGACGGCCTGTCTCGCCTCGGCAAGCGTACCATGATCGCGCTGCGCGAACCGTCGCTCGGTCCCTGCTTTGGCATGAAGGGCGGGGCCGCCGGCGGCGGCTATGCGCAGGTCGTGCCGATGGAACAGATCAATCTGCATTTCACCGGCGACTTCCACGCCATCACCAGCGCCCACAACCTGCTCGCTGCGCTGGTCGACAATCATATCTATTGGGGCAATGCGCTCGACTTCGATGCCCGCAATGTTGCGCTGCGCCGCGTCATGGACATGAATGATCGCGCCTTGCGGCAGATCGTGTCGTCGCTGGGCGGCAATGGCAACGGCTATCCACGCGAGGACGGCTTCGACATCACTGTCGCCTCGGAAGTCATGGCGATCTTCTGCCTCGCTCGCGACCATGCCGATCTCGAGGACCGGCTCGGCCGCATCGTGGTCGGCCGCAGCCGCGACAAGCGCGCGATCACTGCCGCCGAGCTGAAGGCGACCGGCGCGATGAGCGTCCTCCTCAAGGATGCGCTCATGCCGAATCTCGTGCAGAGCCTGGAAGGAACGCCCGCCTTCGTCCATGGCGGCCCCTTCGCCAATATCGCCCATGGCTGCAACACGGTGATCGCCACGCGCGCCGCACTGAAGCTCGCCGATTATGTCGTGACCGAAGCCGGCTTCGGAGCCGATCTCGGCGCGGAAAAGTTCTTCGACATCAAATGCCGCAAGGCCGGCCTCAAGCCGGCCGCGGCTGTCGTGGTCGCGACCGTCCGCGCGCTGAAGATGCATGGCGGCGCAGCCAAGGATGCGCTCGGCCAGGAGAACCTGAAGGCGCTCGAAGCCGGGCTCTCCAATCTGACGCGCCATGTCGTCAACATCCGGAAATTCGGCGTTCCGCCGATCGTCGCGATCAACAATTTCGACAGCGACACCCATGCCGAGCATGAGCTGATCCGCCATTATTGCCGCAACCATCTTGGCGTCGAAGCCGTGATCTGCCGGCACTGGGCCGAAGGCGGCGCGGGCGCAGAGGAGCTGGCGCGCAAGGTCGCCGCACTGGCCGACGATGACGAGGCGGATTTCGCGCCGCTCTATCCAGATGCCATGCCGTTGCGCGACAAGCTGCAGACCATTGCCGAAGAGATCTATGGCGCGGCTGGCATCTCCCACGACGCCAAGGTGGGCGCGCGCTTCGCGGAACTCGAAGCTGCCGGGCATGGACACCTTCCCGTCTGCGTGGCCAAGACCCAATACTCCTTCTCGGCCGATCCCACGTTGCGCGGCGCTCCCTCGGGCCACATCGTTCCGGTCCGTGAACTTCGCCTCTCGGCCGGGGCCGGATTCGTCGTCGCGATCTGCGGGGACATCATGACCATGCCCGGTCTGCCCCGGGAGCCCGCCGCAGAACGCATCCATATCGATGCGGAAGGACAGATCGAAGGCCTCTTCTAAGCTTTTGCGGCTGGATTGGACACTGGCACGGGTGATTTCTAGCTTCACCCGTGCAAGCATCGTGACAGAAACAGGCCGAATCAAACGCGTCGAATCACGACATCCAGTTAGGTTCGGCGGACGCTGTCGGGGCACTGCTCGGGATGAGGGCGAATATCGCGCGGCCGGCCTTCACCTCGGGGTTGAGGGGCCGGGTTCTCGTCTTGACCCTGGCCGCCCTGCTTGCGGTCGCCATCCCCTCGACCGCAGCTCTTCTCTGGATCGTCAACGCGACGGTCGAGAAACTCGGCACGCTCTTCGCCGAGAAGCAGATCCTGTTCGATCGCTATCGCGGGCTGGAATCCCTGATGCGGGAGGTCTCGCTGGCCGAAACGGTGGCGCGCTCCCCAGCCATTCTTGCCTGGGCGGCAGATGAGAACGATCCCGAGAAATCCGAGCGCGGGCTCGCTGAACTTGAGCATTACCGGCTCTCGTTCAAGGATCGCAGCTATTTCGTCGTGCTCGACGGCTCCGGAAACTACTACTTCAACGACAAGCAGAACACTTACGAGACCGCCCGCAGGCGCTACACCCTCTCACGCGAGAACCCGCGCGACGGCTGGTACTACAAGACGGCGGCGCTCGGCTCCGGCTGCCACCTCAATGTCGACCACGACGACAATCTCAAAGTCACCAAGGTCTGGATCAACTGCATCATCAGCAAGGGTGACAAGCAGCTCGGCATCATCGGGACCGGCGTCGATCTCAGCCAGTTCATTCGCGAAGTCGTCGATATCCCGCAGGTCGGCGTGCAGAGCATCTTCGTCGACCGCAACGGCGCGGTGCAGGCGCATCGCGATCCGCGCCTTGTCGACTTTCATAGTCTGACAAAGGACCTCAAGGCCAAGAAGACGATCTTTGCCCTTGTCGACGAAGAAGCCGACCGTGCGGCGCTGACCGGCATGATGGCTGAGGTCGCGCGGGGTGAAGCCCCCGTCCGCTCACGCTTCATGACCGTCAGCGGCCGCGAAACGCTCGTCGGAGTGGGCTATCTCGACCGCCTGGGCTGGTTCAACATCAGCCTGATGGATGTCGACCAGATCATCGATCGAAGGCTGTTTCTTCCGATCGCATTGCTGCTGGCCACCATCCTGATGACTGCCGCCACACTGATGACCTTGCTGTTCAAACGCAGCGTTCTCGACAGGCTGGCGCGGATGGAAGCCTCCGTGATGCGCGTCCGCGCCGGCTCGTTCACAGCTTCCGACACTGACGCCGGCCATGATGAGATCGGCCGCCTGTCGCGCGCCCTCGAGGAGATGGCACGCGCGGTTAGCGACAATACCGACCGACTCGAGGCAATGGTACGGGAGCGCACCGAGACGCTCGAGCATCTCGCCCATCACGACCCGCTTACCTCGGTGCTGAATCGACGTGGCTTTGAAGGGGCCTTTGCCCAGGAGCAGAACCGGGCCCTTCGCACCGGGCGCCCGACGGCGCTCGCCCTGGTCGATCTCGATGACTTCAAGACGATCAACGATACCTATGGCCACCAGGCCGGTGACCGGGTGATCATCGAGGTCGTACACCGCATGTCCGCCGTGCTGCGCAACTATGATATTTGCGCCCGCTGGGGCGGCGACGAGTTCATCCTGCTGATCGCCGACAGTTCGCTCGCCTCGCTTTCGGCGATTGCCGCCAAGATCGTCAGCGAGATCAGGGCAGCCCCGATCGAGCTTAATGGGGCGCAGGCGATCACCGCGACCGTGAGCATCGGCGCCTGCATCGTCGGCCCGCTGGAAACCCTGTCGAGCGCGGCCGCCCATGCCGATGCCGCGCTCTATGCCGCCAAGCATGGCGGCCGCGACACCTTCGTCGTCTACGACCCCGCGCTGCACGGCCAGACGGGCCATCCGACGCTGCGGCTCGGCTGATCAGGCGAAGGCGAGCTGCACCTTCATCGCCCGCGACTTGTCGCCAGCCAGCTCGAAGGCCTCGACGGCCCGCTCGACCGGGATCGACGCCGTCAGCAGCGGAGAGAGATCGACGCTGCCCGAGCCGATCATCGCCACGGCCCAGTCGAACTCCTCATGGAAGCGGAATGAGCCCCGCAGATCGAACTCCTTGGCGACCAGCACGTTCATCGGCAGGGTGAAATTGCCGCCGACGCCGATCTGCACAATGACCCCGCCGGGCCGCACCACGTCGAACGCACCCGTCAGCGCATGCTGGTTACCCGAGGCCTCGAACATCACGTCGAAGGTTCCCTTCTCCGCGCCGTACTCCGCCTTGAGCCGCTCCGGCTCCACCATGACGTTGATCGCGCCCGTCGCGCCCATCTTCAATGCCGTCGGCAGCGGACCGTCGACAACGTCGGTCGCGACGATCTCGGAGGCTCCCGCCGCCCTGGCAGCGACCACGGTGAGCACGCCGATCGGCCCGGAGCCGGTCACCAGGACCCGCTTGCCGAGGAGGGGGCCAGCGCGCTTGGCGGCATGGAGGCAAACCGAAAGCGGCTCGGCGAAGGCGGCCTGCGCCGCCGGCACATGCGCAGGCAGCTTCACCGCCTGCCGCTCCTCGACGACGAGCACATCGCGAAACCCGCCCTGGACATGGGGGAAGCGCATGGCGCTGCCATAGAACAGCATGTCGGTGCAGTGTTGCTGCTGGCCTGCCTGGCAGTAGCGGCAACGCCCGCAAGCCCGGCTCGGATTGACGGCGACACGGTCCCCCGACCTGACCCGCGAGACCTCGCCGCCGACCGCCTCGACCGTCCCTGCGATCTCGTGGCCGAGGATCATCGGCTCGCGCACGCGGATCGTACCGAAGCCACCATGCTGGTAGTAGTGCAGGTCCGAGCCGCAGATCCCGCCCGCCTCGATCCGCACACGCACATCCAGCGGTCCGAGTTCCGGCACGGGCCTTTCCTCGACCCGCAGGTCCTTCGCGGCGTGGATGACGACTGCGCGCATGGCGGTTCTCCCAGGGAAGGCCTTGCCGGATTCGGCCGATCTGCAATTGTCTAATCGATTGAAAGATGCTTACCCAAGCTATGCGGGCCCGCGCAAATCGAATTTCTTCGGCCATACCTGCGCCATCGAGGATACGCCATGTCGCTTTCGCTGTTCAGCCTTGAAGGCAAGATCGCACTCATCACCGGTTCGGGCCAGGGCATCGGCCTCGCCATGGCCGAAGGTCTGAGCGAAGCTGGGGCACATGTCGTGCTCAACGGCCGCGACAAGGGCAAGCTCGAGACCGCACGCGCCGCGATCGCCAATTCCGGCCGCAAGGTCTCGATCTCTGCCTTCGACGTCACCGAGCAGCAGGCCGTCGAGGCGGCCATTGCCACGATCGAGGCCGAGGTCGGGCCGATCGACATCCTGATCAACAATGCCGGCACGCAGAAGCGGGCGCCCTTCACCGAGTTCCCCGCCGAGGACTGGCATTACCTGATCAATACCAATCTCCATTCGGTCTTCTATGTCACGCAGGCCGTGACGAAGCGGATGGTGCCGCGCGGCCGGGGCAAGATCGTCAATATCGGCTCGGTGATGAGTGAGCTCGGCCGGCCCACCATCGTGCCCTACACCGCCACCAAAGGCGCCGTGAAGATGATGACACGCGGTCTCGCCGCCGAGCTCGGCAAACATAACATCCAGACCAACGCGATCGGCCCCGGCTACATCGTCACCGAGCTCAACAAGGCGCTGATCGCCGACGAAACTTTCTCAGGCTGGGTCAAGAGCCGGACGCCCGCCGGGCGCTGGGGCGAGACTAAGGAACTGGTCGGCGCCGCGATCTTCCTCTCATCGGCAGCATCCGACTATGTCAACGGCCATCTGCTGATGGTCGATGGCGGCCTGACATCGGTGGTCTGACCTCCGGTTCAGCCCGCAGCATTAGCCTCGCTCTGCCGCATCCGGCTCGGCGGCAGACTATGGAAGCGCCCCCAGGCCCGCCGCAATTGCCGAGGTGAAGCAAAGCCGGCGCGTTCAGCGACCGCCTCGATGTCGAGGCGGGAACCGGTCAGCAACTCTCGCGCAACGGCAACCCGCATCCGATTGACATATTCGGTGACGCTCATGCCCGCATGTTCGTTGAACAGGCGCGAGAGATTGCGCGGGCTCGTTGCGGCGGCATCGGCAAGCGTACTCACCGACCAGTCGCGCACCGGGTCGGCCGCCACCGCATCCTGTGCCCGGTGCACGGAAGGGTGGATGTGGTTGCGGCCTTCGAGCCAGGGCGAAAGCTGCGGATCGGCGCCGGCACGCCTGAGATAGACGACGAGATAGCGTGCAACTGCAAGCGCGCAGGCATGCCCCGCCATCCCCGCCACGACATGCAGCATCAGATCGATACCGGCTGTAATCCCGGCACTGGTCAGGCGCTCGCCATCCTCGACATAGAGCCGGTTCTCAAGGATTCGGGCCGCCGGCGCAGCCTCGGCGAGTTCGCTGAGGCAGTCATAATGCGTGGTGCAATCATACCCGTCGAGAAGCCCGGCGCGGCCCGCGAGCAGGGCTCCGGAGCAGATCGAGATGAAGCGGATGCCCGGACGAACCGCCCGCCGCAGCCACTCGACGATCTGCCCCTCCTGGACCGCATCCTCCTCCCGGCTCGAGCCCTGATGGCCAAGAGGCGCATCGGCACTGCCGGGCAGGACAAGCAGCGAGCCGTCTGGCAGGGAGGCTGGTAAGGGACCGATGGCTGTCATGCCAAGGCCGATCGAACTCCAGACATCAGGCAGCGGCCCGGCATAGGTCACGGTGAAGCGCAAGGCGTCCTGTTCCAGATTGGCCCGGCGCAGCACCTCGATCGGTCCGGCGACATCGAGCAGCAGCACGCGCGGTGGTACGAGCACATAGACCGGCACCTCGACGGGCTGCTGCTCGCGCGTCATGCTGCCAGCTTCTTGCTGCGCTGAGTGAGAGCGTCCTCGACGGTGGCGATGCGCGCAAAGCGATCGGCCAGAACAAGCTCCGTCCGCGCCCGTATTTCGGCTGCGCTCCACTGACGGCCGGCGGCATCGGTCATCGGGAAGGTCAGGGTCGCCTCGCCGACATAATCGACCTCATAGCCGAGGTCCGACGCGTGGCGCGTCGTGGTCTCGCAGCACTGCTCGGTGCGGATGCCGGAGACGATCACGCGGCGAATGCCATTCTCGGTCAGCCAGACATCAAGCCCACTGCCAACGAGCGCGCTGTGCCGCCCCTTGCGAAAGACGGCATCTGGTTCGAGCGTGAGCGGCGCGAGGGTCTTCACGTAGCCGGAACTCTCGGCGAAGGGACCGGTCGGGTCGACGTGGAAAATCTGGACGACAGGGATGCCAGCTTCCTTGGCTCCGTCGACGAGCGCCTGAAGCCGCGTGATGAAGGGCGACACATAGGTCTCTTCAAAATAGGCACGCTGCCGGAAGGATTCCTGGACATCGATCACGAGCAAGGCGGTATCAGAGGACATTTTGCATCTCCCACTTGAGGTATGGGCTTATGCTAAAGCTCTGAGTAATTGGCGAAATACCAGATCGAGACGAAGGGCGGACAAATCACGCCATGACGATAGACGATGCCTCGCTCTCCCGGCAAGCCGGAGCTAGTCACCGTTTTTCTCCCTCGCCTTCCTCGCCAGCCTCTCGAACTCCGCGCGCATCGCCTCGAGCTTCTCCTCGTCGAGTTCCTCAAGGTCGAGCAGCTCCTCCCGAGCCCCCTCAAGCCGAAGAATAAGCTCGTCGAGCTTGATCTGCATCGCTGCGGTGTCGCGGTTCTGGCTGTTCTGGATGATGAAGACCATCAGGAAGGTGACAATCGTGGTCGAGGTGTTGATCACGAGTTGCCAGGTGTCATTGAAGCCGAAGAAGGGCCCCGACGCTGCCCAGACGATGATGATCGCTAGCGCCAGGAAGAAGGTCTGGGGCTTGCCGGCCAAATGGGCCGTGCTCTGGGAAAGGCGCGTGAAGAAGGAGCGTTCCGCGATCGCAGAGCGGCTCGATGGCATGATTGCTTCCCCCGCATGCGGAACGGTTACGTTCATCAACACGGGGCGGGCCAGTCCGTTCCCGGCGCCTGGGAACGGCTGCGATCCACGTCAGGGGGTCAGGCGCTGGGCGTGCCAGGAGATGTGCTGCGCCATGAAAGTGGAGACGAAATTGTAGGAATGGTCGTAGCCATCCCGCATGTGGAGCTCGAGCGGAATACCTGCGCTGACGCAGGCCACTTCGAGCAGCCACGGCCGCAACCCCTCCTGCAGGAAGCCGTCGGCCGTGCCCTGGTCAACCAGGAGGTCCTTGACCCGGTGGCCGTCCGCGATCAGCGCAGTACTATCGTAACGCCGCCAGCCCGCCTCATCGGAGCCGAGATATTTTTCAAAGGCCGGCCGCGACCAACCCGCCGTCGAAGGCTGCGTGATTGGTGCGAAGGCTGAGACCGAATGAAAGCGATCGGGATTTTTCAGCGCGAGGGTGATCGCGCCGTGCCCCCCCATGGAATGGCCAAAGATGCCCTGCCTGCTCATGTCGACGGGAAAGTTGTGAGCGACGATCTCGCTCAGCTCTGTGAGGAGATAGCTCTCCATCCGGTAGTTTCGGGCATAGGGCTCCTGGGTCGCATCGAGATAGAAGCCCGCACCGGAGCCGAACTGCCAGTTGTCGGGCTCGTCCGGCACGCCGTCGCCGCGTGGCGACGTGTCCGGGCATATGATCGCGATGCCGTTCGCGGCCGCGGCAGCGCGGTACTCGCCCTTGTCCATGACGTTCTGGTGCGAACAGGTCAGCCCCGACAGATACCAGAGCACCGGAACCGGGCCATCTTCGATCTGTGGCGGCAGGAAGATCGCGAAGGTCATCGGACAGGCGCAGACCGCGCTCTCGTGTCGGAAAACGCGCTGCGAGCCGCCGAAAGCCTTGGAGTTCGAGAGGAGTTCCATGATGTCCCTTTCGGTCGTTCGCGACGCGCAGTCCAAGCCTGATCCACATCATCATCCCTGCCGCGGTGAAGCGGAGATCAGGGATGATGACGGGTTTCCATGGAAGGTCGATGCGGCGGAAGAGCGGCCGGCTCAGTACACGACGACCGAGCGAATCGACTTGCCCTCATGCATCAGGTCGAATCCGTGATTGATCTCGTCGAGGCTGAGCTTGTGGGTGATCAGATCATCGATGTTGATCTTGCCCTCCATGTACCAGTCGACGATCTTCGGCACATCGGTGCGCCCACGGGCGCCACCGAAGGCTGTGCCTTTCCAGACCCGCCCGGTGACGAGCTGGAACGGCCGGGTCGCGATTTCCTTGCCGGCTTCGGCAACCCCGATGACGATCGATTCACCCCAGCCGCGATGGCAGCATTCCAGCGCCTGGCGCATCACGTTGGTATTGCCGGTCGCGTCGAAGGAAAAGTCGGCGCCGCCGCCGGTCAGATCGACGATCGCCTGCACCACCTTGTCGTTGCCGATCTCGGCCGGATTGATGAAGTCGGTCATGCCGAATTTCTCGGCCATGGCGCGCTTGCCGGGATTGATGTCGACACCGATGATCTTGTCGGCACCGACCATGCGGGCACCCTGGATGACGTTGAGGCCGATGCCGCCGAGCCCGAAGACCACGACATTGGCGCCGGGCCAGACCTTGGCGGTGTAGATCACCGCGCCGATCCCCGTCGTCACGCCGCAGCCGATATAGCAGATCTTGTCGAAGGGCGCGTCCTCACGAACCTTCGCCAGCGCGATCTCGGGCAGCACCGTGAAATTCGCGAAGGTCGAGCAGCCCATATAGTGGAAGACCTCGCCGCCATCGCAGGAGAAGCGCGATGTGCCGTCCGGCATCACGCCCTGGCCTTGTGTCGAGCGGATCGCGGTGCAGAGATTGGTGCGGCGCGACAGGCAGCTTTTGCAGCTGCGGCATTCCGGCGTGTAGAGCGGAATGACGTGGTCGCCTGGCTTCAGCGTCGTGACCCCGGCGCCGACCTCGCGCACGATGCCGGCGCCCTCATGGCCGAGGATCGCCGGGAACTTGCCCTCTGAATCGAGCCCGGAAAGCGTGTAGGCGTCGGTGTGGCAGATGCCGGTCGCCATCACCTCGACCAGGACCTCGCCCGCCTTCGGGCCGCCGATCTCGATGGTTTCGATGGTCAGCGGTTTTCCGGCCTCCCAGGCAACGGCGGCGCGTGTCTTCATGATCATATCCTTGCAGAGGGCCAGCGCGAACGGCGATGGCGCGTGGGCTGGAAGCCTGGTCAGTGGAGGCGTGTCCCGACTGCGAACGCCTCGGCCAAGCACAAATAGGGCGAAGGGATGGAGGCTTTGTCAACGCGGCCCGACTTGGAGCCTCACAGTCTTGCGGAGTTGCGAAATGCAAACGGCGCGGATCGATGATCCGCGCCGTTCCTTACGAAACTGGAAAGCCAGCTGGTCAGTACTTGCGCACGACGGGCGCCTGGTAGGCGACCGGAGCCGGAGCCGCGCAGCAATCGGGATCGCCGAAATTCCAGCGCATGCCGATGCGGATGTCGTGGCTCTGGATGTCCTTGGCCTTCAGCGGCCCATAGGATTCCGTCAGGAATGCATTTTGAATGCGCCCAGACTGGGCATCGCCCAGATTGAGGTAGCGATACCCAACTTCAAGGGTCAGGTTCTTGTTCACCTCATAGCCGAGCCCCGCCATGAGCGCCCAGGCGACGCCGGAACGGGTGCCGTTGCTCGCGGTGCCCAGCGTCGGGGAAACCGGACCGAAAGGCTCATTGGCAAACACGATGCCCTGTTCGGTCAACCCCGAGATGCGGTTCTGCGCATAACCGATACCGGCGCCGATATAGGGCGTCAGGCAGTTCCAGGTGCCGAGATCGACATAGGCGTTGAACAGGGCCACCATCGAGGAGAGGTTGCCCTTGTAGGTATTTGTCTGGGTGCCATTGGCGAAGGAGTTGAAGAGCTTATCATTGACCCCAATCGCCCCTCCGCCGCGATACTCCCATGTACCATCGATGCGGAACCAATTGTTGAAGCGGTAGCCCACGCCGACGCCACCGAAAAAGGCCGTTTGATCGGTTTTATTGAAAAGCACGCCGCCGACAGCCGCAAGGTCGTCCTGCTGGTACTTGCCGACGGTCTGCAAACCGACACCTACATCACCGCGCAAATACCAACCGGACCCAATCGTCCCGCGCAGGGCAACAGGCTCAGGCGGTGGAGGCAGCAGAGGGGCGAGGTCGGCAGCAGAGGCCACTGCGGAGCCTCCGAAGGCCATGGCGCCCGCCAGCGCGAGAATTTTCAGGCTGCCCATGGCAGAGTCCCTCGAGTTTGCGCGACGCGATACTCAGCTCGCGCGTGTTACCGACGGGAAGGACCCTGGCACGAATTCCTTAAACGACGCTTAACCTTACCGCTTAACCACGAAATCTCGTGCAAACGAGCAAACTCTGTGCATTCTCAAGGTGGAATGCACAGGGACCTGCCCTAGCTTCAGGATGATCCTTGACCGAAAACGCAGCCCGCCGGCTACGTCAGGCTGCGGCCTTGGTCACCGCATCGACGATGTCATCGACAGCGCGCATCACCAGGTCGCGGTCATCGCCTTCGGCCATCACCCTGATCACCGGCTCAGTGCCTGACGGACGAATGACGAGACGCCCGCTATCCCCGAGCATTTGCCTGGCGGCCTCGATCGCGTTGACGACCGGCTTCTCCGTCAGGGGCTGGCCCTGCTTGTAGCGCACGTTCTTGAGGATCTGCGGCAGCGGCTCGAAGCAGTGGCAGACTTCCGAGACCGGCTTGTCCATCCGCTTCACCACCGCGAGCAGCTGCAGCGCCGCCACGAGCCCGTCTCCGGTCGTCGCATAGTCGGAGAGGATGATATGGCCGGATTGCTCGCCGCCAAGGTTGAAGCCGTTCGCCCGCATATGCTCGAGCACATAACGGTCGCCCACAGCGGTGCGCTCAAGACTCAGGCCGAGTCCTGCGAGATAACGCTCCAGCCCGAGATTCGACATCACGGTCGCGACGATGCCAGGCGCCGAGAGACGACCGTCCTCCTGCCAGCTGCGCGCAATTACGGCCATCAGCTGGTCGCCATCGACGGCATGTCCCTGCTCGTCGATGATCAGCACGCGATCAGCGTCGCCATCAAGGGCGATGCCGATATCGGCGCGCAGCTCGCGCACCTTCTGAGCCAAGGCATCCGGCTTGGTCGAACCGACATCCTTGTTGATGTTAAAGCCGTCCGGCTCGACCCCGATGGCGATGACCTCGGCCCCGAGCTCCCAGAGCGCCTCGGGCGCAACCTTGTAGGCGGCGCCGTTGGCGCAATCGACGACGATGCGCAGCCCGTCGAGATTCATGTTGCGCGGCAAGGTGCGTTTGGCGAATTCGATATAGCGCGCATGGGCGCTGTCGATGCGCTTGGCACGGCCAAGCATCGCAGCCTCCGAAAGCTGCGCTCCGAGATCGGAATCGATCAGGGCGGCGATCTCGCTCTCGACCTCGTCATTGAGCTTGTAGCCGTCGGGACCGAACAGCTTGATGCCGTTATCCTCATAGGGATTGTGCGACGCCGAGATCATCACGCCGAGATCCGCGCGCATCGAGCGCGTCAGCATCGCGACCGCCGGCGTCGGCATCGGACCGAGCTGCAGCACATCCATGCCGACCGAGGTGAAGCCGGCGATCAGCGCCGTCTCGATCATGTAGCCCGAGAGCCGCGTATCCTTGCCGATCACCACGCGGTGGCGGTACTCGCCGCGCCGAAACGCGATACCGGTTGCCTGGCCGACCCTGAGCGCCAGATCGGGCGTGATCACGCCATTGGCGCGGCCGCGGATGCCGTCGGTTCCAAAATATTTGCGCGTCATATCCAGTCGATCCAGATGGCGGCCATGATGGGAGCTTCGCGGACAACCGGGGCGCGGTTGCAACCAGCCCGCTCCCGGCCCTGTTGAGTTCTTCTATAGCGGGACATGCGTTCCGCCTTGTCACGTTTTATGACGAATTTTATCATGGGCAACGCCGCCGGAACGAAGACGGGAACGACCGCGCGGGTCTCGTCCCCAACTCGGTCACACGCAACAGCCCCACCTAACCATTGATCGCAGGCAAAGAAAAAGGCGGCCAATATGGCCGCCTTCATGTGTCAGGTCCGACCGAGGCCGTTCAGACCAGCGGCTGCGGCTCCAGACCAGCGTCAGGCTCGTCGCGCTTACGGCCGCGGCCGGCACTCGGCACCGCCGAGCCGCGCGGCGCCGACGGCGTATCGTCAGCATCGCGGGTCGGGCGCTTGCCGGCGATCAGATCGCGGATCTCGTCGCCGGTCAGCGTCTCGAACTCGAGCAGCGCCTCGGCCACGTGGACGAATTCCTCATGGTGTTCGTTGAGGATCTTCTTGGCGTCCAGATAGCCCTGGTGGACGAGCTTGCGCACTTCGCTATCGATCTTCTGCGCGGTCGCTTCCGACACGCTCTGGGTCCGGCCCATCGACATGCCCAAGAAAACCTCTTCCTGGTTGTCGCCATAGGCGACCAGGCCGAGTTCATCGGAATAGCCCATCTGCGTTACCATGGCCTTGGCCATCTTGGTCGCCTGCTGGATGTCGCCGGTGGCGCCCGAGGTGATGTTCTCCTTGCCGAAGGTGATCTCCTCCGCAACGCGACCGCCCATGGCCACCGCGAGCTGCGAGGTGAACTCCTTGAACTTCATCGAATAGCGATCACCCTCCGGCAGGAACTTCACCATGCCGAGCGCGCGACCGCGCGGGATGATCGTCGCCTTGTGGACCGGGATGCCGGCGGGGACATACAAGCCCACGATGGCGTGGCCGGCCTCATGATAGGCGGTCAGCTTCTTCTCTTCCTCGGACATCGCCATGGATTTGCGCTCGGCGCCCATCATGACCTTGTCCTTGGCATCCTCGAACTCGGCATGGGTGACCATGCGCTTGCCGCGGCGAGCCGCCAGCAGCGCCGCCTCGTTGACGAGGTTCATCAGATCGGCGCCCGAGAAGCCAGGTGTTCCGCGCGCCAGGATCTTGAGATCGACATCGGGAGCCATCGGCACCTTGCGGACGTGCACGCGCAGGATCTTCTCGCGGCCGGCGACGTCGGGATTCGGCACGACGATCTGGCGATCGAAGCGACCGGGGCGCAACAGCGCCGGATCGAGCACGTCCGGGCGGTTCGTGGCGGCGATGATGATCACACCCTCATTCGCCTCGAAGCCGTCCATCTCGACGAGCAGCTGGTTCAGGGTCTGCTCGCGCTCGTCATTGCCGCCGCCGAGACCGGCGCCGCGGTGACGACCGACCGCATCGATTTCGTCGATGAAGATGATGCAGGGCGCGTTCTTCTTGGCCTGCTCGAACATGTCGCGCACGCGGCTCGCGCCGACGCCGACGAACATCTCGACGAAATCAGAACCCGAGATCGTGAAGAACGGCACATTGGCTTCGCCGGCGACGGCACGCGCCGTCAGCGTCTTGCCGGTGCCGGGAGGACCGACGAGCAGCACGCCGCGCGGGATGCGCCCACCGAGCCGCTGGAACTTCTGGGGATCGCGCAGGAATTCGACGATCTCCTGCAGATCCTCCTTGGCCTCGTCGATGCCCGCGACATCCTCGAAGGTGACGCGACCATGCGCCTCGGTCAGCAGCTTGGCCTTGGACTTGCCGAAGCCCATGGCGCGACCAGCACCATTCTGCATCTGCCGGGACATGAAGATCCACAGGCCGATGAAGATGACGAAGGGCAATGAATTGACGAGCAGCGCCATGAACCAGGGCGTGCCCTCCGACGGAGCACGCGCCGAGACCTGGACCCCCTTCTGCGCCAGCGTCTTCAGCAGAGCCGGGTCGCCATAGGGAGCGTAGGTGACGAAGCTGCGGCCGTCCGAAAACGTGCCCGAAATCTCCTGGCCTGCGACCACGACATTGGAAATCCGCCCGGCTTCGCTCTCGTTGATGAGCTGGCTATAGGGGATTTCATTGGTGCTGGTGCGTTGGCTCGGGCTCTGGAACAGCGTCACGAGCGCCAGAACCAGCAGGAAAATCACCACCCAGAGGGCAAAATTACGGAAGTTCGGATTCATTCTCTGTCCGATCGGGCCGCCCGGTCCAACCGGAAAGGGCCAAGGGTTTCAGGCGTTAATCTAGGAGCGGCAAAGCCCCTTGCCAAGGGAAACAGCAGATTTGAACCAGGCTCATCGCGACGCAGGGTGAACGCCCCGTCTGCGCGCCGGTTCCGGCGCCAGCGTCAGGACACCGTCCCGATCGAGCGCGAGTACACACCCCGATAGTGTCCGCGTCATGGCCGTGCCCCGCCGTGCCGCCTCCAGAAGCGTGAACACGCAGCCTTCCAGCCGCTCGAGCCGCGATAGTTCTGCATTCGATCCAGGCACCAGGGCGAGCGCCTCGGCCATAACCCGCAGGGCAATTTCCTCGGGAAGATCGACCAACGCGCCGAAGCGCAGCCGCGTCACCCCGGTCCCCTCCCCTGCGAATATGAGCGACGGCAGCAGAAGGGCGACGTGGTGCTCTATCGCCGCATCCATGCGCGCCAGCCTCGCAGCCAGGACCGCCAGACGTTCGGCTGTGAGCCCCTCGTCGGCCAGCATCGGCATCAGGATCCGCCAACGCGCGCGCTCGAACCGCGGATCGGCATTGCTCGGGTCACGAATGTAGGAAAGCCCCCTCGCCTCAGCGGTCGCGATGAGACGCGCTTTCGGTACGGCAAGCAGCGGACGTGCCAGCACCGTGCCACCCTTGCGCACCCTGGCCCGCATACCGGCGAGCCCGCTCGGCCCGGAACCGCGCGCCATCCGCATCAGCAGCGTCTCGGCCTGGTCGTCGAGCGTGTGCGCCGTGACCAGCACTGCACCACCGAGAGCCTCCGCATGTGCCGCCAGCAGGGCATAGCGCGCCTCTCGTGCCCGCTGCTGGATGCCCGTCGCAGGTTTCGGCCCTGCCCAACGCAGGATCACATGGGGAACCCTCAGCCCGGAGCAGAGCGCGCCGACGGCTTCAGCTTCGCTCGAGGACGTCTCGCGCAGGCCGTGATCGACCGTCGCGGCATGAAGCGCGGGCCTAGCGGGCTGCTGCGACCAATCGTGCAACAGGGAAAGCAGGGCAACGGAATCTGGGCCGCCCGAGACCGCAATCAGCAGGCGCGTTTCACCCGCGAGCCCGGCGAAGAGCGCAGCCGCCTCGCCGGCTGAAACCGGAAGATGCTCAGGATCGCTGGAAGCCAGCGCGCTCAAGCGCAGCGAGCGCGGCGCCGTTCGCGCTCGACACCCTGCCGCACGGCATTGGAAGCGGAAGGATAGTCGACGCCGACCTTGGCATAGGTTGCGCAGGCCTGGTCGCGCGCGCCAAGCCCATTCAGCGACATGCCGAGCTTGAGCAGGCTGTCGGCGCCCTTGCCGGCGCGCGGATAGTCACGCGAGATCTTGAGGAATTGCTCGGCAGCCTCGCGATAGCGCTGGCGCTGGAAATAGCTCTCGCCGAGCCAGAAGGTGGCGTCGGCGGCGAGCCGATCGCGCGGATAGCTCTGCAGGAACTGACGAAAGCCCATTTCGGCCTGCTCGTATTCCTTGCGCAGGACATAGGAATAGGCCGTGTCATAGCTGTCCTTGGGGCTCGGCGCCGCGCCCGTCRCCGCGACGCTCGGTCCGCCACGCGGTCCGCCCTGCGGCAGCGCACCCTGCGGGACCTGTCGGCCGACGCCCTGAAGGTCGAGCGGTCCCTGGCCACCACCGCCCGCCCCGGCGAATTCGTCCTCGATAATGCCTTCCATGCTGCCGAGCTGACGCGGCGCCCCCGAGCCACCCGGGTGCGTTGAGGGGTCGAAGGCATCATTCCGACGCGGACGACCCGGCTGCGTCGCCGGCGGCTGGGCAACCGGCCCTGGCGCGGCGCCACTCGGGCGAGCGCCACCGCTGCCGCCGCGCTCGTTCAGGCGGAAATCGACATCCTCCTGGAACTTGCGGAGCTGCTCGGTGAGCCGGCGGTTCTCGAACTGCAACTGCTCGATCTGGCCAGACAGCGCTCGGACCTGGTTTTCCAGTCGCCCGGTGCGCACGGTCAGCTCGGCTGCATCCTGCGCTGCAGCCGGCAACGCAGCCCATGCAATGGCCCCGAAGGCGACAGCAGCCAGCAGTCGCGCCCGGCTGGGTAGAAAGGCAAATTCTCGAACCATCATGAAGACCGGACTGTTTCTCTCAAGTGACGGGTTATCACACGCTGTCACCGCGGCCAAAATATGAAAAGGCCGGCACTTCCGCAGGGAAAGTGCCGGCCTCGATAGATTTCAGAAAGCCGGATGCTCAGACGCCGCCGGCGCCATCGAGCACGGTCACGGAACGGCGATTCTGCGACCAGCAGGAAATGTCGTTGCAGACTGCCACCGGGCGCTCCTTGCCGTAGGAGATCGTACGCATCCGATTGGCCTGGATGCCGCGCGAGGTCAGATAGTCGCGCACCGTCTGGGCGCGGCGAGCGCCAAGCGAATAGTTGTATTCGCGGGTGCCGCGCTCGTCGGCATGGCCCTCGACGGTGAATGTGTAGCGCGGGTAGCGCTGCAGCCAGGAGGACTGCTTGTCGAGGGTCGAAACGGCCGTCGGCGTCAGGTCGGTCGAGTCGGTCTCGAAGAAGACGCGGTCACCGACATTCACGACGAAGTCCTGGGCGCTGCCCGGGGTGGCCGCGCCGCCGGCTCCAAAGCCGGCTTCGGCGTTCTGGTCCTTGGCGCAGGCGCCCAGTGCGAGCGTGGCGGCGATGGCGGCGGCGAAACGGGCAGTGCGCGGGCTGGCGAGCGAGGCAAGCAGCATGTTGATTCTCCAGGCGGGTCTAGGTTCCGCAATCAGAAAGTCTGAAACTCAGACACATCAATGATGTGTCAACCTAAACGAGACCTTGCCAAATCAAGGCGAAGTGGCGGCATTGCGGCGTATGGTTAACCAATTGCAGCGAAATGCAGCATTCTCCGAGCTGTTGCGCGACAGCAACAGATTGCCGCCTCAGCGCGCCGTCGTCAGCAGCGGAGACCAGCTCGGATCCGAGGCGAAAGCCGGTGTCGGCACCGGCACTTCGACCCGGCCCGTGATATCGACCATGTAGAGCTTGCCGCCGGATTGCCCGCCTGGATCACGGAAGAACATGATGTACTGACCGTTCGGCGCCCAGTTCGGTGCTTCGTTGTGGAAGCCTTCGGTCAGGATACGCTCGCCCGAGCCGTCCGGCCGCATCACGCCGATGGCGAAGCCGCCACCACCCTGGCGCGTGAAGGCGATCAGGTCGCCGCGCGGCGACCATGACGGCTGCGAATAGGAGCCCTGGCCGAAGGAGATGCGTTTGCCCTCCCCGCCGCCGAGCGCCATCACATAAAGCTGCTGCGAACCGCCGCGGTCGCTCTCGAACACCATCTGGGTGCCGTCAGGCGAGAAGGAGGGCGAGGTGTCGATTGCGCCCGTCGAAGTCAGCCGCGTCGTCGTGCGCGAGCCGATATCGATCATGTAGAGATTTGCGTTGCCGCCCTGCTGCAGGCTGAGCGCGATCTTCGCGCCATTCGGCGAGAAGCGCGGGCTCGAGGTCATGTCGGGGAAATTCCCGACGACCTGACGCTGTCCGGTTTCGATATTCAGCACATGCACGCGCGGCTGCTCGCCGGTGCGCTGTGCCATATAGGCGACTTCCTGCGCCACAGGCGAGTAGCGCGGGGTCACGACCGAGACCTCGCCATTGGTCAGGTAGCGGACATTGGCGCCGTCCTGATCCATGATGGCGAGCCGCTTGCGCCGGTTTTCCTTCGTCCCGGATTCGTCGACGAAGACGACGCGGGTATCGAAGAAGCCGCCGACGCCCGTGACCTTCGTGAAGATCGCGTCCGAGATGATATGGCCGACCCGCCGGCTGTTGTTCGGGTCGGTGAAATATTGCTGCCCGTCGATCTGCTCACCGGTGACGACGTCCCAGAGCCGGAATTCCGCACGAAGCCGGCCACCGTCGCGCGAGACGCGGCCCGTCACCAGCCCCTGCACGCCGGCGGCCTTCCAGGCCTCGAACTGCGGTACCGCATCGAAGGCCGGGTTCTTGTCGGGGTGGCGCGACTTGTCGATCGGCTGGAAATAGCCGGAACGCTTGAGATTGTTGGTGATCACGCCGGACACCATCACGCCGGCCTCGCCGCCGAAATCGGCGATCGCGATCGGCATGGGCTGGAAAGTACCCTTGCGCAGGTCGATCACCAGTTCCGCGCGCGCAGCCGCCGGCACCAGCAGCGGCAAGGACATGGCCGATCCGGCAAGGGTCAGCGCGTGGCGGCGCGTCAGCCCGGAACGGGTCTGACCGGCGCCCTTGATCATGGAGTTGCGAAACATGGGGGTCACAGCACGTCCCTAGCGTCGAAATTGACGACGACATCACGCCAGTCGTCATAGTAAGCGGCAAATTGAGCAGGAATGCGCAGGGGCGCGCAACGGCGTGTCGCCGTCAGGGCCGAATCGGCCGCGACCCGGAACAGCGGATCGGACGAGGTGTTGATCACGCCCGGCTGGCCCGCGAGCGAGCCGTCGGTATTCAGCTTCATCCGCACCGAAGGCACGACTGCGCCCTTCGCATTCGCGAGCCCGATCGGCACGTTCCAGCATTTCAGGAGCTGGTCCTGAATGATCCCGACAAGCTGCGCGCGCAACGAAGGGCTGAGCTTTTGCGACGAGCCGCGCTCGGTGCCGAGCGACGCGGTGCGGTTCACCTGCGGCGCGGACGAGCCTGAGGACTGAGCCGGCTCCTTCGATTGCAGAAGCTTGGCGATATCGGTCGGGTTGAAGTTCTTGGCGATCTCCGCCTCACGCTTGGCCTTGGCCTCGGCTTCGGCCTTTGCCTTGGCGGCGGCGGCGATCTTGGCCTTGGCCTCCGCTTCGGCCTTCGCCCTGGCTTCCGCCTCAGCCTTTTCCTTGGCCGCCTCGGCAGCGGCCGCCTTGACCTGCGCTTCCGCCTTGGCCTTGGCAGCAGCGTCGGCCCTGGCCTGCGCCTCGGCTTCGGCCTTCGCCTTGGCAGCGGCCTTGGCATCCTCCTCGGCCTGCTTCGCCTTGGAGGCCAGTTCAGCTTCCTCGGCGAGCTTGGCGAGCTCCTCGCGGCGCAGATCCGGCTTTGGCTCAGCCGCAGCCTCTGCCTTCTGCGGCGGCTGCTTCGCCGGCTCCGGCGGCTTGGGCTCCGGCTTCGGGGGCTGCAGCGCAGGGCGGGCTGGCGGCATTGGCGCCGAAGCGTTGTCGTCCGCGGTCTTCAATTCAGCGGGCCGCGTCGGTGGCGCAGGGGTGTCCTGCTTGGCCTCACCGGCTTCCTTGCGCTCGACCGTCTCCGACTGGCGCTCGGCGCGCTGGACCGGCTGTTCCTGCACCTTCTCAGCCTTGCGTTCGCCACGCGTGACCTGATTCAGTGCACTCGGATCGACCATCTCGACGGCGATCGCCTCTTCGTTCTCCGGCAGGGGATTCGGCGACGAGAACGCCAGCAGCCCCGCGACGAGAAACGTCACGTGGCCGAGAGCGGAGAGCGCGATTCCCGGTTCGGAGGTGGAGAGCTTCACGGCTGGAAATACCTCGCCTTCACGTCGTCAGCGCGTTGCGGGCTCGGTGACGAGTGCCACACGCTTGAACCCGGCCGACGTGATCGTCGACATCACCGATGCGACGCGCCCGTAATCGACCTGACGGTCGCCGCGCACATAGATGCGCTCGTCGAAGCCCTGCTTGGCGAGGCCATGCAGCTTCGTCACCAGGTCGGGCTCCAGCGTCGGCTGGTCCTGGAGGAAGATCTGGCCCTTGCTGTCGATGGCAATGGTGATCGGCTTCTGGTCGACATTGATCGGCTTCGCCCCGGTCTGCGGCAGATCGAGCGGAACGCCGGTCGCGATCAGGGGCGCGGCCACCATGAAGATGATCAGCAACACCAGCATGACGTCGATGAACGGCGTCATGTTGATCTCGGCGATCGCGCTGTGGCGGCGGCCACGCCGGCCCCGCCTGCCTCCGGCCTTGGCGCCGGTCGCTGCTGACATGCCCATCGTGCAGCCCCCTACGCCGCCAGCCGCTCGTCGATCTGCCGCGACAGGATCGCGGAGAACTCGTCGGCAAAGGCTTCGAGGCGGTTCTGGGCCTTGGCCACTTCGGCCTGCAGCTTGTTATAGGCCATCAGCGCCGGAATCGCGGCAAACAGGCCGATCGCGGTGGCGAAGAGCGCCTCGGCGATACCGGGCGCCACCACGGCAAGGGAGGAATTCTTGGAGACCGCAATGGCGGTGAAGGAATTCATGATGCCCCAGACCGTGCCGAACAGGCCGATGAAGGGAGCGGCCGAGGCAATGGTCGAGAGCACGAGCAGCTTCGATTCCAGCCGCTCGGTTTCGCGCTGAATGGTAACGTCGAGAACCTTGTCGATACGTGCCGAAAGGCTGGCGACGGAGCGGCCGCCATTCTCGAAGGAGCGCTTCCACTCCCGCATCGCCGCGACGAAGACCGCCGCCATATCATTGACCGGCTTGCTCGCGAGATCGCGATACAACTCTTCCAGCGACCGACCGGACCAGAACACCTCCTCGAAGGCATCCATATCGCGGCGGGTGCGGCGATAGAGCAGCGTCTTGTCGATGATGATCGACCAGCACCACACAGAGGCGCCGAGCAGACCCATCATGACCAGCTTGACGACGATATGGGCGTGCCAGAACAACGTCCAGAACGACATGTCGATCTGTGGCGCAGCCTGCGCAACCTCGGCGGGGTTCATTCTGTCATCCTTTCAGACGGTCAGCGCGATCGAGCGCTGCTGATCCAATCTCCCGCCGACCAAATCGATGACCGAGGCCACGAATACCTCGCGCCACCACCGAATTTGCGAACTGGGGAACATGCCGTTCCTGTCAATTGCCTTTGAATCCGGCGAAAGATGGGCGCATCCGGGGTTTTCTTCATCAGCGACTCGTGCTGGTCGAGTTAAGCACCCAGCAAGGTTAATGCCGGGTTGACAGCGAAACGAATCGAACGGCGCGCCGCTGCTGCGGGCTCTGGGGCGGCGCGAGCGGATGCGCTGAGCCCCCCTGCGCTCGGAGTCTCCTCAAAGCAAAATGGCCCGCCTCGTTGCCGAGGCGGGCCATCTCTGGCGTCAGGTTTCAGGCGGACACGTCAGGCCGCATCCTGGTCCGGTTGGCTGCCGGGCCGACGATCGGCCATGAACTGGTCGAACTCGGCCTTGTCCTTGGCCATGCGCAGACGCCCCAGGAAGTCCTGGAACTCGCGCTGCTCGTCCTCAAGCCTGCGCAGGGTTTCTGCGCGGTACTCGTCGAAGGCATGGTTGCCGCTGGACGGCGGACCGCCCCATCGACCCCAGCCGCCGCCAGGGCCGCCGCGTTCCCCCATGCGTTCCCGCATGCGATCCATCTTCTCCTGAAGACGGCTCATCCGGTGCTCGAACCGGTTTCCACCGGCATATCCGCAAGACATGCGTCCACTCCCCCACATGAAGGCCAGGGTCGCAAGACCAAGCGGCCACCACACGATGAAGCCCAGTACCGCAAAGGCGAACCAGGCCCCTCTTCCATATTCATCAAGCCTCGCAACGATCGGCATCGATCCCTCGCGATATCAGTGAGTGTGTATGTTAGTCACATACACATTATGGGAACGCCCCCGATCCCTGTCAAGCGGCGGAGGCCGGTTTCAATTCGCTGGCGCCGAGAGGCCGAGCCCTTGCAGATAGATCAGCATATTGGCTTCCAGCAGTTCGGCCGCCGACATCGGCAACGAGCGACGGCCCGCATCGGCCCGCCCGAACAAGGCTGCCACGCCATGCGACATCGCCCAGACATGCAGCGCCATCATCAGCGCCGGCGGCCGGCGCCCCGCCGGAAGGGTCGCGATCAGGGCCTCACAGGCCGCGCGCAGCATCTGGAAGGAACGATCCGCCGCGAGACGCAATTCCGGGCTGGCATCGAGCGGTACGCCAGCCTCGAACATTGCGGAATAATAGGCCGGCTGCTCATGAGCAAAGGCGATATAGGTCTGTCCCAACTGCTGGAAGGCAGTCCATGCATTGGGTCTGCCCTCGTTCCAGGCGCGCGACTGTGCCGCCTCGAAGGCCTGGAAGCCCCGCGTGGCGACATCGGCCATCAGTTCGACCTTGTCGCGATAATGCCGATAGGGCGCCGTCGGGCTGACCCCCGCCAGCCGTGCGGCTTCGGCAACGGTGAAGCCGTTCGCCCCCTTCTCTGTGATCAACTCGAGCGCCGCCTTCACCAGCTCCTCCTTGAGGTTGCCGTGGTGATAGCCGCGTCGCTCCGAATCCGGCCGCCGTCCGATCATGTAAGGAGCGCTAACATAGCAGGCGAATGGCGTCGACGGTGTTCGCCGCCCATCATGCCTCGAGCCCCAGCCGGTGGCGCAGTGTGTCGGGAATACGCCGAGCCCGACCGCCGCCGACGCAGGCGACCTTGACCTCGGCGGTGATCAGCACCTCCTCGCCACGCAGCACGCGCTGGGCAATATCCATCGTCGCGCCGCGTGCAGCCGTCGCAACGGTCTCAACGGTCAGCATGTCGTCCATCACGGCGGGCTTGAGGAAATCGATCGTCATGCGGCGCACCGCGAACCCCAACGCCGCGCCCCCGTCGAACAGCTCGCGCTGTTCAACGCCGAGCGCGCGGATCAACTCGGTCCGGCCGCGCTCCATGAAACGCAGATAGGAGGCGTGATAGACGACGCCGGAGAAATCGGTGTCTTCATAATAGACCCGGACGGGAAGCTGGTGGACGGCGCTCATGTCGCTGCGGGATTTCCGTGATGACGTTTCCCGACCTTTAGACCGGGCATGGCAGCCGGAACAACCGCGCACGGGCATGATCGACGCGACGCTACCCGGAACCTCGCGCCGTCGCTAAGGTTGCTTCACCGACAGCCTAGCAAGGAGAAACGGCATGGCCCAATCGACCAAGGCAATCCAGCGTCTTCTCGACAAGTCGGAATACGAGCTCTTTACCCGGACCCAGCGCCGAACCATCGGCGGCGCGACCGATGCCGAGTTGAAGGAGCTTTCGGTCCAGTTGCGCGAACGCCGCGACCGGGCTCGCTCGATCGCCCGCCAGCAGCGGCGCGAGATGCGCCGCAAATCCGAGCCGCAGGGCGCGCGCCCTGCCTCCGACAACAGCGGCACCAAGGCGAAGGCCGACATGCTGACCTCGGCGCTGAAGCGGGTCGGTGCCGAGCGGACGCGCCGCACGGAGAAGCTGCACGCTCCGAGCCAGCGCAGCCTTGCCCGCAAGGCGCTGGCGCTGAAGCAGCGCCAGGAGGCCGCCCAGACGCAGCCTGCGAGCCGGCACGCCGGTAAAGGCATGAAGTCCGTCCCAAGCAGCAAGGCAGGGAAATCCGGCGCGCTCGATCATGCGGGCCAACGCTCGGCGATGCACCGATCGAAATTCGCGCGGTAGCAGCCGGTTTCAGCGCGTGCAGGGCTTCTTCATGAAGGACCCGCACTCATAGGGTTGCGACAGCGCCTCGCGGATGCTGTCGCTCCCATCGCCAATATCGTCGATGCGCCAGGCGCCGGCTTCCCAGATCATCCGGAACGGCACCATCACCGTCTTTCCGAGGCTCTGGAAGCTGGCCGTGACAAGCGCCTGGCCGGCCGCCGGCTTCCCAATCACCACAATGCGCAGGTTCTTCACCTCGCCGTCCTGGCCGTTGAGGAAGGGATCGGCGCCGATATTGCCCATCTCGCCGCTCTCATCCTGATAGAGGTCGTCGCGGGCGAAGAGCGCGGCAAGGCCTTTGCTCAAGAGCCTGTCGCGATGCGGCGGTCGCCATGCCGGTGGCGGGGCTTTGGGGCCGGAGCTGGCGAGGCCACGGATTGTCGCGGCATAGGCCTGTTTGACCGTCGCTTCGGGCGTGGACTCGGCCGCCGCAGCCCATTGCGCGGCGAGCCCCGCAGTCAACGTGACGAAGACGGCGATCAAAAGGTTCCGGAGTATTTTCAGCATCACTCGTCCTCGGCCTCGTCCCCGAACAACCCGAATTGCGCGGCCTCGCGGTTCGGCTCCGGCATGCCGAGATGCCGGAAGGCATGCGGCGTCAGCAGGCGCCCGCGCGGAGTGCGCTGGATGAAGCCCTGCTGCAGCAGGAACGGCTCGATGATTTCCTCGATCGCATCGCGCGGCTCGGAGAGCGAGGCGGCGATGGTCTCGATCCCGACCGGGCCGCCGCCGAAATTGATCGCGACGGTGGTGAGATAGCGCCGGTCCATCTGATCGAGGCCGATGCCGTCCACATCGAGCAGGTGCAGCGCCTTGTCGGCGACCGAGCGCGTGATCACCGGATCGCCGTCGACGATGGCGAAGTCCCGCACGCGCCGGAGCAGCCGGCCGGCGATGCGCGGTGTCCCGCGGGACCGGCGGGCGACCTCGTTGGCACCGTCATCCGACATGCCGATGCCGAGCACGCGAGCGCCGCGCGAGACGATGCCCTGCAATTCCTCGACCGTGTAGAATTGCAGGCGGATCGGAATGCCGAAACGGTCGCGCAGCGGCGTCGTCAGCAAGCCGGCGCGCGTGGTCGCGCCGACGAGCGTGAACTTGGGCAGGTCGATCTTGACCGAGCGCGCCGCCGGGCCCTCCCCGATGATCAGGTCGAGTTGGTAATCCTCCATCGCCGGATAAAGGATTTCCTCGACCGCCGGGTTGAGCCGGTGAATCTCGTCGATGAAGAGCACGTCGCGCTCTTCGAGATTGGTCAGTTGCGCCGCGAGGTCGCCGGCCTTGGCAATGACCGGCCCCGAGGTCGAGCGGAAATTGACGCCGAGTTCACGCGCCACGATCTGCGCCAGCGTCGTCTTGCCGAGGCCCGGCGGGCCGACGAAGAGCACATGGTCGAGCGCATCACCGCGCGCGCGCGCCGCATTGATGAAGACCTGGAGATTGGCGCGCGCCGCCGCCTGGCCGGTGAAATCGGACAGCGACAGCGGCCGCAGCGAGGTTTCGCTGTCGTCGTCGCGACGGTCGGCCGTCACGAGGCGGCGGGGTTCACTCACAGTTCAATCTCCAGCTCCAGCGCGTCATGCACCGGGATGTCCCTGTAGCCGGTCTTGATAATCGTCGGAATCACGGAGCGATAATGATCGATCGCCTCGGGATAGAGGCCGGACAGGCGAAAGCCCTGGCGCTGATAGAAGGTCAGCCCGGGCATGTTGTCATTGGTCAGCATCGCCTTGAGCTTCTTGGCACCTGCGGCCCGGGCAGCGGCCTTGACCGCAGCGAGCATCTGGACTGCCACGCCCTCTCCCGGCCGCAGCGAATGCAGGGCGCAGAGATAGGCGGTCTCGTCGTGTCGCGTCCAGCTTGCCAGCGCCGCCGTCTGCCCCGTAGCCGTGAACAGGCCGAGCGCATCGATCTCAGCGACGTCGTAGGTGTGCAGGTCGATCATCATCTTATGCGAGCCCCAGACCGCCAGCATCAGTTGCAGCAGCTCGCTCTTATCCTCGACGGCGCGGACGATCAGGGCGTCGGCATTGCTCACTTCGCCAGTTCCTTGAGACCCAGCTTGATCAGCTGGGCCGTCCCGGCCCCCTCGCCGGCTGCTTTCGAGGCCGCGGCCACCGCCGCCACGGCCTGGGCCTGCGGATAGCCGAGATTGGACAGGGCAGAGATCGCGTCCGCCACCGCTTGCGGTAGTTTCCTGTCCTCCAGTGCGCCCGCGAGCTGCACCACGCCGGGATCGATATGGCCGAAGGCGGGCGCCTTGTCCTTGAGCTCGGCGCAGAGCCGCTGCGCCAGCTTTGGACCGACCCCGGGGGAACGCGCCACGGCCGCCTTGTCGTTGGTCGCGATCGCCGTCGCCAGCGCGCCGGGCTCCAGCGTCGAGAGAATGGCGAGCGCCACCTTGGCGCCGACGCCCTGTACCACCTGCATCAGCCGGAACCAGTCGCGTTCGACGTCGGACAGGAAGCCATAGAGACGGATCGCGTCCTCGCGGACATGGGTCTCGATCGCCAGCGCCGCTGCCTCGCCGGGTTTTGGCAAACGCTGCAAGGTGCGCGACGAGCATTGCACGACATAGCCGACACCCTGCACGTCGAGGATCACGAAATCCTCGCCATAGGAATCGATCAGCCCCTTGAGCTTGCCGATCATCAGAGGCTCCGTCGCATGTGCATGTCCAAGCTGTAGCGCCTCACGAGGCCGCGCGCATCTGCGCAACCAGCGCCCTCATGCCGCGATGCTGCGAATGGCAGATCGCCACCGCGAGCGCGTCCGCAGCATCTGCCGATTTTGTCTCGGCCTTCGGAAGCAGCACCCGGATCATCGCCTGGACCTGCTTCTTGTCGGCATGGCCGACGCCGACCACCGTCTTCTTGACGAGATTGGCCGCGTATTCGGCAACGCTGAGACCGGCGATCGCCGGCACCACCAGCGCGATGCCGCGCGCCTGGCCGAGCTTCAGCGCCGATTGCGGATCGCGGTTCACGAACGTCTCCTCGACCGCGACCTCGTGGGGGTCGAACGAGCCGATCACCCGCGCGATACCGTCATGAAGTTGTCTCAACCGCTCCGAAAGCGGGCTCGCTCCGTCGCTTTCGACGCAGCCGCAGGCAACGAAGGAGAGCTTGGTGCCCTCGCTGGTGATGATGCCCCAGCCGGTCTTCCTGAGACCGGGATCAAGGCCGAGAATCCGAATCGCTTGTGCCATGTCCGCACACTAGTCTGGACACGGTTTGTACTCCATTACCGAGGTTCCACTGAGGAGCGCTGCCGGAATGCCAGGGCATGCGGCACAGCATGGCGTGGCCTCTATACGCTGCGCGCGGCTTGCCCCTATGCTTCGTCGATCGCGGTCATTCCGCGAGAAATCCGGACGTTTTTCGTCATCGAGACGATGTCAGCGCAGGAATCCAGGGGAATACGTCATGAGAACGTCGCTCTTCGTCTCTCTCGCGGCCTCGCTCGCCCTGTTGCTGCCACCTCTGGCGCTGACGGCACGCGCACAATCTCCTACCCCTGCCGAAGCCCGCGCCATCGCCAAGGAAGCCACGATCTATGGCTTCCCGCTCGTCGACAATTACCGCATCCAGCATTCCTATTTCGTCGATCGCAACAGCCCGGAGTTCAAGGCTCCCTGGAACACGCTCGTCAACAACGCACGTGTCTATACGCCTGACGACAAGGCGATCCAGACGCCCAACTCGGACACGCCCTATTCCTATGTCGGTGCCGACCTGCGCGCCGAGCCGCTCGTCTTCACGGTGCCCGCGGTCGAGAAGGGCCGCTACTATGCCCTTCAGTTCATCGACCAATACACCTTCGATTTCGCCTATGTCGGCAGCCGCGCCACCGGGAACGGCGCGGGCAGCTATCTGCTGGCGGGGCCGAAATGGAAGGGCGAGAAACCCGCGGGCATCAAGCAGGTGATCCGCTCCGAGACCGATTTCGCCTTCGTGCTGTACCGGACCCAGCTCTTCGACCCCGGTGACATCGACAAGGTGAAGGCGGTCCAGGCCGGCTACAAGGTCCAGCCGCTCTCGCAGTTTCTGGGACGGCCGGCGCCAGCACCGGCGCCGACGGTCGATTTCATCAAGCCGCTGACGCCCGAGCAGGAACGCAGCTCGCTCGAGGCCTTCAACGTCCTGAATTTCGTTCTGCAATTTGCCCCGACGCATCCGTCCGAAAGGGCGCTGATGGCGCGTTTCTCGAAGATCGGCGTCGGCGGCGGAAAGAGCTTCGACGCGAATGCGCTCTCGCCTGAACTACGCCAGGCCCTGCAGGACGGCATGGCCGATGGCTGGGCCGCATTCAAACTGTACAAGGAAACAGAGGTCGATACCGGCAAGAGTTCGAGTGCGGACGGGTTTGGTACGCGAGCCTTCCTGAAGAACAATTACATGCTGCGAATGGCAAGCGCTGTCCTCGGCATCTACGGCAATGCGAAGCAGGAGGCGCTCTATCCCGCCTATTTCATCGACTCCGCCAAGCAGACGCTGAACGGGGCGAAGCGCTACACCCTGCGCTTTGCACCGGGGCAGTTGCCACCGGTCAACGCCTTCTGGTCGCTGACCATGTACGAGCTGCCGGCGAGCCTGCTCTATGCCAACCCGATCAACCGTTACCTGATCAATTCGCCGATGCTGCCGGGCCTGAAGCGCGATGCGGATGGCGGGATCACGGTCCATGTGCAAAACGAGTCCCCCGGCAAGGAGCGCGAAGCCAACTGGCTGCCCGCGCCGACGGGGCCGTTCTTCGCGGTCACGCGGCTGTACTGGCCGAAGCCGGCGGCGCTGAACGGCAAATGGAAATCCCCACCGCTGCAGCCACAGAACTGACCCAGAGGGCCGAGATGCACACCAAGCTCACGATTTACGCGTTTGCCGCTACGCTGGCGGTTACGGGCGGCGCGGTCGCGCAGGCGCCGTCGGATCCTGCAGCCCCAGTCGGAGTGGACAATTTCATCCGCGCCGAATCGGACCTCTACATGAGCAACATGGTCAAGGACGGCAGCCTCGGTAAATTCGTGCACCGGCGTGAGCCGGCCGCGATCGACAACCAGACCGTTATCCGCCTCAACCGCGATACGCTCTATTCGGCGGCCGTCTTCGATCTCGACGCAGGCCCGGTCACGATCACGCTGCCGACGGCAGGCAAGCGCTTCATGTCGATGCAGGTGATCAACGAGGACCACTATACCCCGATGGTGGCCTATGGCGCCGGCTCCTACACCCTCGACAGGCAAAGGGTCGGCACGCGCTATGCGGCGGTTGCCATCCGCACCCTGGTCGACCCTGTGGATCCAAAGGACGTGCAGCAGGTTCACGCCCTGCAGGATGCCATCAAGGTCAGCCAGAAGCGCGCGGGTAAGTTCGACGTGCCGAACTGGGATCAGGCCAGCCAGAAGAAAGTCCGTGACGCATTACTGGTGCTGGGCTCGACGATACCCGATTTCAAGAAGGCCTTCGGCACGAAGAAGGAAGTCGATCCCATTCGGCACCTGATCGGGACCGCGACAGGCTGGGGCGGCAACCCCGACAAGGACGCCACTTATCTCAACGTCACGCCGGCGAGGAATGACGGAACCACCGTCTACAAGCTCAACGTCAAGGATGTGCCGGTCAACGGCTTCTGGTCGGTGAGCCTCTACAATGCCGAGGGCTACTACGAAAAGAATCCTTACGGCGCCTACTCATTGAACAACATCACCGCTAGGAAGAATGGCGACGGCTCGATCTCGATCCAGTTCAGCGGCTGCGACGGCAAGATCCCGAACTGCCTGCCGATCATGAAGGGCTGGAATTACACGGTTCGCCTCTATCGCCCACGCGCTGAGATCCTGAACGGCAAATGGAAATTCCCGGAACCCGTGGCCGCAAGCTGAGCAAGGCGGGCATGCGCGGACGCGCAGTTGATCAGGCGCGCATGACCGCGCGCGATCCTCATGGCATCGATGACGTGCACATATCGATGCCATCACAAGGAAAGAGTTGATCCCGCCGGGACTTGGGTGATGGTGGGCTGCCCCGACTGCCTGACCTCCCTGGACCGATGACCGACCTGCTTTCCGCGCTGTTCCCCAGCCTCACCCTCTCGGGGATAACCACCCTTCTCGGCGCGACGCTGCTCGGCGGACTGGTGCGCGGGTTCACCGGCTTCGGCTTCGCCATGGTCTTCATGCCGCTGGCAAGCCTGGTGCTCGGCCCCGTCGCAGCGCTCGGCCTGATCTGGGTGATCGATCTGCCTTTCGCGCTGCCGATCGCCGCCCGCTCGGCCAAGCGTGCCGAATGGAGCGAGGTCATCCCCTTGCTGATCGCCGCGACGCTGACGCTGCCATTCGGGCTCTGGCTGCTGACCTGGCTGGAGCCGAGGACGATGCGCTGGATCGTCGCCGTGCTCGTTCTCGCCGCGGTGACGCTGATGGCCTCGGGCTGGCGCTATCACGGCAAGCCGGGCATCCCGCTCTCGCTGGGTGTCGGTTCGCTGTCCGGCCTGTTCAACGGCCTCTCCAGTATCGGCGGCATGCCGCTGGCCGTATTCTGGCTCGGCGCCCAGCGCAACGACCGGCACAAAGCGCGTGCCAACCTCCAGACCTATTTCGGCCTGTCGACCGTGGTCAGCGGTGTCCTGCTCTGGCTGAAGAGCATCATCACGGCCGCATCGCTCGCGATGGCGCTGCCGTTGTTTGCGATCTACGGCGCCGGTCTCTGGGTCGGCACGCATGCCTTCCGGATCGCCTCCGAGGAGACGTTCCGGCGCATCGCCTATCTCGTGATCTTCCTCAGCGCGCTGGTCAGCCTGCCGCTATGGGATGGCATGCTGGGGCGTTGAACCGCCGCGTTCGCCTTCGCAGGCAAGTAGTCGCGCCTTGCCGCACGCGATGAAGGAGCAGGCGTCGTGGCCGGGACAAGCCCGACCATGATTGGCAGGGCTGCTTACGAGCCGAGCTTCGCCATGATCTCGTCGGCGATCTCGAAATTCGCGAAGACGTTCTGCACGTCGTCGTCATTGTCGAGCGCCTCCATCAGCCGCATCATCGATGCGGCCTTCTCCTCGTCGAGCGGCGCGGTCGTCGTCGGGCGCCAGACGGGCTTGGCCGAAGCCGGCGCGYCGAGCGAGGCTTCGAGCGCCTTGGAGACTTCGTTCAGCGCATCGAAGCCGCACAGGATCGTGTGGCCGTTCTCGTCGCTGACGACGTCGTCGGCGCCAGCTTCGATCGCCGCTTCCATGACCTTGTCGGCATCGCCGGCCTCCGGCGGGTAGGTGACCTCGCCGACGCGGTTGAACATGAAGGAGACGGAGTTGCTTTCGCCAAGAGCCCCACCGGCCTTGGTGAAGTAGGATCGGACGGCCGAAGCGGTGCGATTGCGGTTATCGGTCAGCGCCTCGACGATGACGGCGGCACCGCCCGGGCCATAGCCCTCGTAGCGCACCTCGTCATAGTTCTCGCCTTCATTGCCGGCCGCCTTCTTGATGGCGCGCTCGATATTGTCCTTCGGCATGTTTTCGGCACGCGCGGCGAGCACCGCCATGCGCAGGCGCGGATTCATGTTGGGGTCGGGCATGCCCATCTTGGCCGCGACGGTGATTTCGCGCCCGAGCCGCGAGAACAGCTTCGACCGCACCGCGTCCTGCTTGCCCTTGCGGTGCATGATGTTCTTGAATTGGGAATGCCCGGCCATCGAGGTCAGCCTCTTTTGTCACTGTGGACCTGCCAAGGCGGACCAAACTGGGCCCGGCGAGGCAATCCGCGCCTTATAAGCGGGGCTTTTGCCGGCAGGCAAGCCGCCGGGCCGCCCTGAATGACGATGCTCCTACTGCGTTTCCACGGCAGAAGCGCGGCAAGAGCAGCGTTAAGCCAATCTTTGCCGAACTGGGTCAGGGTCACTTCAGATCAGTCCCTCCTGCCAGATTGCAGCTCTCCCGACCTCATGAAATCTGTGTCCAGCATAGCCATCGCAGAACAGGACGTGCGCTTCCGCGCGTTCCAGATCGGCGCCGACGATCTCGCCCTTCTGCGCCTGCAATCCGCCTTCGCCAAGGAGAGACTGCCGGGGTTGCTGCAGGAACTGCACGTCGAATTCGATCCCTGGCCGGAAACCAGCCGCGCATTGAAAACCCCCGAGGTTCATGAACTCAGGCTGGCGCACTGGATCAGGCTGGCCTCGGGCGAACTCGGGGATGGCTACCTCCACTCCGCCCGCAACCTCGCCGCAGCCTTCTATCGTCACGGTGTTCCGGTCTATGCGGTCGCGATCTGCCACACGATCGTCTCCAACGCGATCGGCGCCGAGCTTGGTGTCGACCGCGACGGCCTCCAGAAGTTGAATGGCTTCTGGCAGCACAAGCGCTTCGTCCGGGGCATTGCCATGAGGGCTGCGCTCAACAAGGCCGTGCAACTGGACCTCGAATTGCTGCTCGAGACCTATGCCGAAGTCCAGCGTGAAAGCCGCGAGCGCACCCGCGCCGAGATCGAGGCCTTCGAGGTCACGGTTCGCGGTGTGGTCGACACGGTCAGCACCGGTGCCACCCGCGTCGAGACCATGGCACGCGCCGTCAGCAACGTCGTGCAGGATACCGGCACGCAGGCCATCGTCGCCGCGCAGGCCTCCGATGAAGCCTCGGCAAACGTCCAGAACGTCGCCAGCGCGGCCGAAGAGCTCTCGATCTCGTTGAACGATGTCTCGTCCGAAATCTCGCGCGCGGCGAACATGGCGCATGACGCCAATGCGGCCGCGATGAAGACCGACATCATCGTGAAGAGCCTCGCGCATTCGGCCGAAACCATCGGCGCGGTGGTCGAGATGATCAAGACCATCGCCGCCCAGACCAACATGCTCGCGCTCAACGCCACGATCGAGGCTGCGCGTGCCGGCGAAAGCGGGCGCGGCTTTGCCGTGGTCGCCAATGAGGTCAAGCAGCTTTCGGCGCGCACGGCCCAGGCAACCGACGAGATCGCGGCTCAGGTGCCGGCGATGCAGGCGGCGACGCGCGAGGCAGTCGCGGCAATCGAGAGCATCGTCGCCTTCGTCACGCAGATGGAGCAGACGACGGTGACGATCGCGGGCTCGATCGACGAGCAACGCGCCGCAACGCAGGAAATTGCCCGCAGCGTCAACCTGGCCGCGCTCGGAACGCAGGAAGTCGCGCAGGCCGCCAGCGGGGTCAGCGAGATGGCGCAGACAGCCGGCGCCAATGTCTCGGACGTCCTGAGCGTCGCGGAAAACCTGGCGAAGCAAGCCTCGTCGCTCACCTCCGCCTTCGAGAACCTCGCCCGTCAGGGCCGCACCGTCTAAACGGTTCAGGGTGGGGTGATCAGCCCCGCTCCCAGGCCTCCGGTGTGGCCTCGCTCAGATGCGGCCCCAGCCTGACGGCCCAGACCGCCCGGGCCAGCCCCGTCGCGTCGTCGATATCGACCGCCACGCCAGACAGTGTTCCAGGTCCGGTCGCAGGCTCCAGCCTCGCGCCCGGCACCTTCTGCAGGAAGCGGCGAACCGGCTCCTCCCGGTGCATGCCCAGAACGGAATCATAGTCGCCACACATGCCGGCATCGGACTGGTAGGCGGTGCCGCCAGGCAGGATGCGCGTATCGGCGGTCGGGGCGTGGGTATGGGTGCCGACCACGAGACTGGCGCGGCCATCGACGAAATAGGCCATGGCCTGCTTCTCGCTGGTCGCCTCGGCATGGACATCGATGATGACGGCGTCGGCGACCTCGCGCAGCGGACAGGCTGCGAGTTCGCGTTCGACCGCGGCGAAGGGGTCATCGAGCGGATCCATGAACAGCCGCCCCATCACATTGACGACCAGCACGCGCGCGCCGTTGCGCGCCTCGATCACGGTCGCGCCGCGGCCGGGCGTTCCGGGCGGATAATTGGCGGGGCGGACCAATGCGGGCTGGCGCTCGATGAAGACCAGCGCCTCGCGCTGGTCCCAGGAATGGTTGCCGAGCGTCACGGCATCGGCCCCCGCGGCCAGAAACTCGTCGCAGATCGCCTCGGTGATGCCGAAGCCACCGGCCGAGTTCTCGCCATTGATCACGACACAGTCGAGCTTCCAGCGCTCACGCAGGCCAGGCAGGCGCTCCTGAACCGCAATGCGACCGGGGCGACCGACGACGTCGCCGAGGAAAAGAAAACGCATGACGGGAACCCTGAACGAAGAAGGAGCGCTTCACTGACGCGAACGCGCACGCGAATCAACCGCAGCGGATGGTTTCGCGCTCGGTCACGATCCAGTCGAGCTTGCGGTCATGGGGCTCATCGGGAACAGCCGCGATCTCCTGCGCACCATAGGCGAGGCCGATCGTAGTGACCGCTCCGAGCTCGGTGAGCGTGCGGTCGTAATAGCCTTTGCCGTAGCCGATGCGGTAGCCGCGGCGGTCGAAGGCCGCAAGCGGCACAAGCAGGATGCTCGGCCTTGCCTGCGGCTGTTGCGGCTCGGGCACCAGCGTACCGAAGCCACCGGGCACGATCGGCTCCCATGGCGCCCAGCTCCGGAAAATCATCGCGCCATTGACGATAGCCGGCAGGCAGAGCGGAACGCCCCGCGCGTGCAGGGCTTCCAGAACCGGGCGGGGGTCGGCCTCGGAGCGCATCGGCCAATAGGCCGAGACGGTTCCGCCTCCAGCCAGCGCCGGCAGCGCCAGGACGCCGGCGACGATGGCCTGATCCCATTCGAGCCGGTCATCGATCTCAAGCGCGTCACGGCGCGCGAGCGCCTCGATCCGCAACTCGCTCTTGCCGCGGAGCGGCGTCGTTTGAAGGTCAGTATGCATGGAGAAAGCGCGGAGCCACCTTGGCCGTGGAGTTTTCGATCCCGGGACACCTACTAAGTAGGTGGGCGCCATATGTCTGGGTCCAGGGACCCAGTCAGGGACAGCTCCCGAGGAGATCGTATGGGCCCGGGAATACATACTCTCACGCACCGGGCAGCCCCGCCAGAACTATGTAGGACGCTCGCCGGCAAAGCGCCAGTGGCGAGTTGCAGCCGGCGCACAGGATGCTGGCTCACGCCGAGAAGAACTCTCGCACGTCCCGGGTGAGCTGCTGCAACGTCGCCTCGAACGGCAGCAGGTCGGTGTCGATGATCAGATCGCTGAAGGGACGTTCCGCATAACCTTCATGCAGCATGACGCGGATGCGCTCATGCTCGTCCTCGTCGAATGCACGGCCGCGTGCCGCCGATGTGATACCCGCATAGGAGGCGCGCAGGCTGATGAAGAGCGGGCGAACGCCAGCATCCGTGAAATGACGCCGGTAGAAGATCCAGGTGCTACACCCCAGCGGATAGGCGATCACGACAACTGGCTGAACCGCGAGGATTGTCAGGCCAGTCCTGACCACGGATCGGCTCGTCCGCAGGATTGAGCGATACCAGGGCAGATCCGGATCCGAATGGTCGTCACCGTCGATGAAGCCGCCACCGAGCTCCGTGGCCAGCGCCTTGCCGAGTGTCGTCTTGCCGGCGCCGATCGGGCCGCTCAGGAAAATCGCATAGGGCTGCATCGCCGCTGTTTCACCCAGAGAACGCCTCGGGGCAATCGTCGCCCCCGCAGGGCACTGCCAGGCCGCCCGCACCAGTCCGTGCTGGATCACGCCGTCGATCGGATCGGGATAGGCGATGCCGTGCCTCGAGGCTTCAGCCGACTGGGCTTGGGATCAGGCTGCGCGCTACGCTTTCGATACGCTCTGCCGCAGTGACCAGCGCTTCGGCGGCGCGCTCCTCGACCTCGCCCAGGCGCTGATCGGCAGAGCCGGCGTCGCCGCGCACAGCCGCGAGCATGTTCTCCAGCGTCGCGACGCGTTCCTTGAGCTCCGACACCTCGTCGGCAACCATCAGCGCGGCCATCACATGCAGACGCATGTCGCCGATCTCGCCAAAAGCCTGGCGCATTTCATCGATCTTGCCGTCATAGAGATTGGCGAGCCCTTCGAGATGGGCTTCCTCGCCGTCGCCGCAGGCCATGCGATAGGCCTTGCCCGCGATCGTGACATTCACCTGCGGCATCACGCCCTCCGTATTCAGTGCTCGCGCGCCTCGGCGCGGGCGATCACGTCACCCACCGCGCCCAACGCCTTCTCCAACCTGCGTTCGACGTCGCCCGCCGCGGTTTCGACCTGGCCGACGCGCGCGATCGCGCCATCGAGCTCCGCTGCGAGCCGGGCCCTGTCATCCTGCATCAAGGTCAGCTCGGTTTCGAGGTTGGCCCGTCCGCGCTCCGCCTCGATGCGTCGGCGCGCAGCCGCCTCGAGTTGCGCGAGTGCGCTATCGAGTCGCGCAAGCGCATTGTCCAGCATCAGGCTCGCCACGGTCGTCTCCTCCCTTTCAGTTCGAAGCCGGCTCCATGATTCGCGAGCCTAAAGCAGGATATGAGCAAGTGGGAAACGCTTTCGGGCAGATATTCGCAGCTCTCAACTGTGATAGCAGCCCCCTGATGAATTGACTCCGGGAGAGCGGGCATCCTATCGAGCACCCGCACGAAAACGATGCCCCGAAAGCCTACCGGACCGTCGCCCTCATGCCCTTCCGGCATGGTTCGGACGCGGGACGCGCCCTTCCGCCCGCCGGAGCCAATGACACCATGACCACGATCGACCGCGCCCAGCACGACAAGCTCGCCAACGCCATTCGCGCCCTGGCAATGGATGGCGTCGAGCAGGCGAAGTCCGGCCACCCCGGCCTGCCGATGGGTGCAGCCGACGTCGCAACCGTGCTGTTTACCCGCGTCATGAACTATGACGCCGCCGATCCGCGCTGGCCGGATCGCGACCGCTTCATTCTCTCGGCCGGTCACGGCTCGATGCTGCTCTACGCCCTGCTCTATCTCACGGGCACGCCGGGCATGGAGCTCGACGACCTCAAGAAGTTCCGCCAGCTCGAGTCGAAGACCCCGGGGCATCCCGAGAACTTCATGACTGTCGGCGTCGAGACCACCACTGGCCCGCTCGGCCAGGGTCTCGCCACCGCAGTCGGCATGGCCATGGCCGAGCGCATGCTCGCCGCCGAGTTCGGCAAGAAGGTCGTCGACCACAAGACCTATGTCCTGGCCTCCGACGGCGACCTGATGGAAGGCATCAGCCAGGAAGCGATCGCGCTTGCCGGCCACCACAAGCTCAACAAGCTGATCGTGCTTTGGGACGATAACGGCATCTCGATCGATGGCCCGCTCTCGATCTCCGACTCGGTCGACCAGGTCGCGCGTTTCAAGGCCTGTGGCTGGCGCTCCGAGCGCGTCGACGGCCATGACCCCGACGCGATCGAGGCCGCGATCCGCCGCGCCCAGAAGTCGAACAAGCCGACCATGATCGCCTGCAAGACCGTGATCGGCTTCGGCGCACCGAAAAAGGCCGGCACCTCCAAGGCTCATGGCGAGCCGCTCGGCGCCGAGGAACTCGCAGCCGCGAAGGCCAAGCTCGGCATCACCGGCGCGGCCTTCGAGATTGCCCCCGACATCCTCAAGAGCTGGCGCGCCTTCGGCTCTGCCGGCCACCTCGCCCACAAGGACTGGCTCGCCCGGTTCGAGGCGCTGTCGCCACGCAAGCGCGCCGAGTTCGAGCGCCGCCTCGCCCACACGATTCCGGGCAAGCTCGACAAGGTGATCGTCGCCCACAAGAAGGCCCTTGCCGCCAACCCGGTCACCGTCGCGACCCGCAAGGCCTCCGAGCTCGCCCTCGACGTCATCGTGCCGGTGATGCCGGAGCTGGTTTCCGGCTCGGCCGACCTGACGCCATCGAACAACACCAAGGCGAAGGGGCTGGAAGACTTCACGCTCAAGACCCCGAAGGGGCGCTACATCCGTTACGGCATCCGCGAGCACGGCATGGCTGCCGCGATGAACGGCATCACCCTGCATGGCGGCTTCCGCACCGCCGGGGGCACCTTCCTGGTCTTCGCCGACTACGCCCGCCCCTCGATGCGTCTGGCGGCCCTGATGGGCCTGCCGGTCGTCTATGTCATGACCCATGACTCGATCGGCCTGGGCGAGGACGGCCCAACCCACCAGCCGGTCGAGCATCTCGCCTCGCTTCGCTCGATGCCGAACATGCGCGTGCTGCGCCCAGCCGACGCGATCGAGACGGCGGAAGCCTGGCAGATCGCGCTTGAGCGGACCGGAGGGCCGACCGTGCTGGCGCTCTCGCGCCAGAATCTCGCGCCGCTCCGCACGGATGGCACCGCGACCAACCGCTCGGCCAAGGGCGCCTATGAATTGCAGGCGGCCGAGGGCGGCAAGGCGCAGGTCTCGCTCTTCGCGTCCGGCTCGGAACTCGAGATCGCCGTTGCGGCCCGCAAGCTTCTGGCCGAGAAGGGCGTTCGCGCCCGTGTCGTCTCTGTACCCTCGCTCGAACTGCTGCTCGCTCAGGACGAGGCGACGCAGAACCAGATCATCGGCGAGGCCCCGGTCAAGATCGCGATCGAGGCCGCCGTCCGCTTCGGCTGGGATGCGGTGATCGGCCATGACGGCATCTTCGTCGGCATGGCCTCCTTCGGCGCCAGCGGCCCCTACAAGGACGTCTACAAGCATTTCGGCATTACGCCCGACGCAGTGGTCGAAGCCGCATTGAAGCGGCATAACGGCTGAGTTTTACCCGGACACTTGCGTTTGGCCATGCTTTGGCCGATTTGCCCGCGTGAATAACGGCCAACCCGCCGTGAATCGGCGAAGGAGAGGATTGAGATGACGGTCAAGGTGGCGATCAACGGCTTCGGCCGCATCGGGCGCAATGTTCTGCGCGCGATCATTGAGTCGAAGCGCAAGGATATCGAGGTCGTGGCGATCAACGATCTCGGCCCGGTCGAGACCAACGCCCATCTCTTCCGCTTCGACTCCGTCCACGGCCGCTTCCCCGGTACCGTGACAGTCTCCGGCGACACGATCGATGTCGGCCGTGGACCGATCAAGGTCACGGCGATCCGCGATCCCAAGGACCTGCCGCACAAGGCGCTCGGCGTGGACATCGCGCTGGAATGCACCGGCATCTTCACGACCCGCGACAAGGCGGCCGCCCATCTCGCCGCCGGCGCCAAGCGCGTGCTGGTTTCGGCGCCCTGCGATGGCGCCGACCTGACCGTGGTTTTCGGCGTCAACAACAACGCCCTGGCCACGGACCATCTCGTCGTCTCGAACGCCTCCTGCACGACGAACTGCCTCGCGCCAGTCGTGCGCGTGCTGCAGGACGCGGTCGGCATCGACAAAGGCTTCATGACCACGATCCACGCCTATACCGGCGACCAGCCGACGCTCGATACGATGCACAAGGATCTCTATCGGGGCCGTGCTGCCGCGTTGTCGATGATCCCGACTTCGACCGGCGCCGCCAAGGCGATCGGCCTCGTCATTCCCGAGCTGAAGGGCCGTCTCGACGGGACCTCGATCCGCGTGCCGACCCCGAACGTCTCGGTCGTCGACTTCAAGTTCATCTCGAAGCGCAAGACCACGGTCGAGAAGATCAACGAAGCCATCATCAAGGCCTCGAAGCGCGGTCCGCTCAAGGGCATCCTCGCGGTCACCGACCAGCCGAACGTCTCGATCGACTTCAACCACGACCCGGCTTCGTCGACCTTCGCGCTCGACCAGACCAAGGTTTTGGACGACAAGTTCGTTCGCATCCTGGCTTGGTACGACAACGAGTGGGGCTTCTCGAACCGCATGAGCGACACTGCCGTCGCGATGGCGAAGCTCATCTGACGCAACGGCCGGCGGGACCCCGCGCGCTGCCGGGCCCCGCCTGACCCTTCTCGAACGAACGGAACGCGCATGACCAAGATCGAGCCGACCGTCGCCGCGCCGGCGAGCCTCCCCGAACCCTCCATCGCTGCGCCCGGCGCATCGGGAGCAACGGTGACGGCTCTCTCCGCAGCCAGCCGGACCGAAGAGGTGGCGCCGACCGCGGAGCCGCGCAAGCTCGACCAACTCTCTCGCATCGAAGACAAGGCGGCGCGCATCGAGGAGAAGTTTGCCCGCTACGAGGCCGTCTTCACCCGAGCCGAAGCCTCGCTGGAGCGCAGTGCGGCCAAGGTCGAGACCGCGACCGGCGCCATGGACTTCGCGGGAATCCGCCAGGAGGTTGCGGCGCTGCGCGAACGCGTCGACGCGACTCCTCGTTCGGCGACCCTGTTCACGACCGCCCTCGTCACTGCCGTTCTCACCGTGCTGCTCACCATCCTGGTGCTGAAGTTCGGCGTGCCGGGCCTGTTTCCGGGACTTCTGCCACGATGAGCTTCCGCACGCTCGACGACGCCGATCTCGCCGGCAAGCGCGTGCTTGTCCGCGTCGACCTGAACGTGCCGATGGACGCCGGCAAGGTCACCGACACGACACGCATCGACCGTGTCCTGCCCACCATTCGCGAGATCTCGCAGAAAGGTGGCAAGGTCATCCTGCTCGCGCATTTCGGCCGGCCGAAGGGTCGCGATCCCAAGGATTCGCTGAAGCCGGTCGCCATGGCGCTTGCCCATCAGCTTGGCCAGCCGGTGATCTTCGTCGATGACTGCATCGGCGAGGACGCCGCCAAGGCCGTCGCCGCGGCCAAGAGTGGCGAAGTCCTGCTGCTGGAGAACACCCGCTTTCATGCGGGCGACGAGAAGAACGACGCCGCCTTCGTCCGGGCGCTCGCCGCCAATGGCGACATCTTCGTCAATGACGCCTTCTCCGCTGCCCACCGTGCCCATGCTTCGACCGAGGGCCTCGCCCATGTGCTGCCGGCCTATGCCGGTCGCACCATGCAGGCCGAGCTGGAAGCGCTGAGCGCCGGGCTCGACAATCCCGCCCGCCCGGTCATGGCGATCGTCGGCGGCGCCAAGGTCTCCACCAAGCTCGAGCTGCTCGGCAACCTGGTGAAGAAGGTCGACGTCCTCGCCATCGGCGGCGGCATGGCCAATACCTTTCTGGCCGCGCGCGGCGTCGATGTCGGCAAGTCGCTCTGCGAGCATGATCTCCTCGCTACCGCCCGCGAGATCGACGAGAAGGCCAGGATTGCGGGCTGCGAGATCATGCTGCCGGTCGATGCGCTGGTCGCCCGTGAGTTCAAGGCCAATCCCGGACACCGCGTCGTGCCGATCACCGAGGTCGCTGCCGACGAGATGATCCTCGATGCTGGCCCGCTCAGCGTCGCCGAGGTCGTGCTCAAGCTCGACACCGTCAGGACGCTGGTGTGGAACGGCCCCTTCGGCGCCTTCGAGCTGCATCCTTTCGACACGGCGACGGTCACAGTCGCCAAGGCTGCGGCCGAGCGCGTCAAGGCCGGCCGGCTCGTGGCCGTTGCCGGCGGCGGCGACACCGTTGCAGCAATGAACCATGCTGGCGTCGCCGACGACCTGTCCTATGTCTCGACGGCGGGCGGTGCCTTCCTCGAGTGGATGGAAGGCAAGGCCCTGCCGGGGGTCGAGGCGCTGCGGACGCGGTAAGCCGCAACGCCTTCATCTTCCTGTTCCACGTCTGCACAGCAGGTCTGGCAGGGCTCCAATCGAACAATCGACGTGCCTGCCGACTTCGTCGGCTGGCCGGGGCCGCGCTGGTTGCCGATCGGCATCACCGGCCTTCTGGCTGCGGGCCCGGTGACTGAACCTCAGTCATCCTTGGACATATGCTCGGCTATGCGCTCCCCGGAAGAGCTCGTCCAAAAGCAGGGACATGACCCTGCAGGCCTGGTCACGATGGCCGAGACCATACCGGCGACTTTGCCGAGCAGGCGCGCCTCATTGGAGCGCGCGGCCACGAACTGCATTCACGCTGCGGCCGCTTTCGCTTTGCCATGACGGGTCATCCGCACTAAATCCTCCCCGAACGCTCTAAGCCCAAAGGGAGGACCATCGTGGCCCGCATCACGCTTCGCCAACTGCTCGACCATGCCGCCGAGAACGATTACGGCGTGCCCGCCTTCAACATCAACAACATGGAACAGGCACTGGCGATCATGGCCGCAGCGGACGCGACCGATGCGCCCGTCATCATCCAGGCCTCGCGCGGCGCCCGCTCCTACGCCAACGACATCATGCTCAAGCACATGATGGACGCCGTCACCGAGATCTATCCGCATATCCCAGTCTGCGTTCACCTCGACCACGGCAACGAGCCGGCGACCTGCATGACCGCGATCCAGGCCGGCTTCACCTCGGTGATGATGGACGGCTCGCTCAAGGCCGACGGCAAGACCCCGGGGGACTGGGACTACAATGTCGGTGTGACCAAGACGGTGACCGAGATGGCTCATCTCGGCGGCATCTCGGTCGAGGGCGAGCTCGGTGTGCTCGGCTCACTGGAAAGCGGCGAAGGCGAGAAGGAGGACGGCCATGGCTTCGAGGGCAAGCTCTCCCACGACCAGCTCCTGACCAATCCAGAGGAGGCCGTGAAATTCGTCGCCGAGACCAAGGTCGATGCGCTCGCCATCGCCATGGGCACCTCGCACGGCGCCTACAAGTTCACGCGCAAGCCCGACGGCGCGATCCTCGCCATGCATGTCATCGAGGAGATCCACAAGAAGCTGCCGAACATGCATCTCGTGATGCACGGCTCCTCCTCCGTGCCGCAGGACCTGCAGGACATCATCAACCAGTATGGCGGCAAGATGCCCCAGACCTGGGGCGTACCGGTCGAGGAGATCCAGCGCGGCATCAAGCACGGCGTGCGCAAGATCAACATCGACACCGACAATCGCATGGCCATGACTGGCCAGATCCGGAAGATCCTCTCCGAGCATCCCGGCGAATTCGACCCGCGCAAATATCTGAAGCCCGCCATGGAGGCAATGACCAAGCTCTGCACGCTGCGCCTGCAGGAGTTCAACACCGCCGGACAGGCCTCGAAGATCAAGCGCGTCGCCACCACCGCCGAGATGGCCAAGCGTTACGCCAAGGGCGAGCTCGACCCGACCTTTGCGGGCAGGGCCGCGTAAGTCACACCGCTCGGACGGACGGACGGACGGATCGGCGCGGCGCGGCGCAGAGTCGCGACCCAGGCCTGAACCCACCGAACAGAAACGCCCGGCCTTTCGCCGGGCGTTTCACTTTGAAAAGGGAGCCGTGGCAGCTCCGCGACAGGCGCCGCGGACATGAGCCGGTTTCGTCCCTGCCCTTCCGGGCGCCGTGCTTTTCTGGTTCAAGGAAAGGCCCGTCTGGCCGCGCACTCCCTGCGCGGCTTACCTTACTGCCGCGGTAGTGCCCGATGTCGATCGTCTTTTCCGCGCTGGTCGCGGTCTTTGTCGGCTTTGCCGCCTCCGTCACGGTCGTGCTTGCCGCGGCGCAAGCCATTGGGGCGACACAGGCACAGACGGTGTCCTGGATCGTCGGGCTCGCCATCGCCAAGGGGCTCGCCAGCATCTGGCTGTCCTGGCGCCATCGGATGCCGATCATTTGCGCCTGGTCGACACCCGGCGCCGCTCTGATCGCGGCCGCAAGCGGCTTTGATCTCGCAGCCGCGATCGGCGGTTTCCTCGCCGCTGCGGCGCTGATGATGCTGACCGCCACTTTCCGGCCGCTCGGCGCGCTGATCGAGCGGATTCCGATGACCATCGCCTCGGCCATGCTCGCCGGCGTCATCTTCCGCTTTGTCGTCGCCGTCTTCGACGAGATGAAGCTGCAACCCGCCCTTGTCCTGACGCTGCTCGCCGTCTTCCTGGTCGCGCGCCTGATCAACCCGTTTCTTGGCGTCATCGCCGCGCTCGCTGCCGGCCTGGCGCTGAGCTTTGGAACCGGCCTCGCAACCCTGCCCGGCGGCGACATGGCGCTGACCGAACTCGTCCTGACCTGGCCGCGCTTTGACCTGACCGCGATCATCGGCATCGGCATCCCGCTCTATCTCGTCACCATGGCCGCGCAGAACCTGCCGGGCTTCGCCGTGCTGCGCGCCGCCGGCTATCATCCGCCGACTTCGCCCAGTCTGTTCGTCACCGGGCTGATGTCCTTCATCACGGCGCCGACCGGCGCGCATATGGTCAATCTCGCAGCGATCAGCGCCTCGATCTGCACGGGCGCCGACACTCATCCCGACCCCAAGCAACGCTGGAAGGCCGGCATCGCCTACGGCCTGTTCTGGCTATGCATCGCCGCGACAGCCGGTCTGCTGCTCGCGCTCATCATCGCCATGCCCAAGGCACTGATCGTCGCGGTCGCGGGACTCGGCCTCATCGGCTCGCTGACAGGCGCGCTCGGCCAGTCCATGGCCAAGGATTCCGAGCGCTTCGCCGCCGTCATCACCTTCGCCGTTGCGGCGTCCAGCCTCTCGCTTTTCGGCGTCGGTTCCGCCTTCTGGAGTCTGGTCGCCGGGCTTGCGGTCTTGACATTGGACGCTCTCGCAGGCCGTTTGCGCGCAAGATCATGACCATGACAACCTCACAGACCCGCCTCATGCTCGTCACTCCGCCCGTCGCGGATGCCGAGGCCATGTCATTCCGCCTGATGCAGGCCTTCGCCGGCGGCGACGTCGCCGCCGTGCTGCTCCGCCTCACCGAGGGCGACGACCGCAGCCGGATCGAGCGCGTCAAGCGCATCGCCGGGCCCGTTCAGTCGAACAGCGTTGCGCTTGTCGTCGAAGGTTCCGCGCTGATTGCGACACGCGGTGGCGCCGATGGCGTGCACCTGGTCGACGGCCCGGAGGCGATCCGCGAGGCGCGCTCCAGCCTGCGCGATGAGCGCATCATCGGCGCCGGCGGCCTGCGCGCCCGGCACGACGCCATGGATGTCGGCGAGGCAGGCGTCGACTACGTGATGTTCGGCGAACCGCGGCCTGACGGCTCGATGCCGCCTTTGCCGGCCGTCGTCGAGCGCGCCACCTGGTGGGCGGAGATCTTCGAGACGCCATGCGTCGCCTATGCGCCCGACGCGGCATCCGTGCCGGCACTTGTCGAAACCGGCGCCGAATTCATCGCGCTCGGCGAATGGGCCTTTGGCGAAGATCAGGACATCCGCGCCCTTGTCGAGGCCGCCAATGCGGCGATTGCCGCCTGCGCAACCCGGAAGGCCGGCCGGTGAGACGCCTTCGGCGCAACCTGCTGCTCGTCGGGCTGGCGCTCGCGCCGGCCGGGCTTGCGTCGGCCGCCGATATCGACCTTGCCTATGGCGCCCTTCAGGCTGGCCATTATCGCAGGGCTCAGGAAGAGGCGCTAAAGCGCGTCGAGGCTGATAACACTGACGCTGCTGCCATGACACTGCTCGGCGAAATCTATCGCCAGGGTCTCGGCGTCCCGGAAAACACCACGGCCGCCACCGAATGGTATGAGCGCGCAGCCGACCGTGGCGACATCAACGCCGTCTATGCGCTCGCCATCGCATTGCTCGACCAGCGCAGCAGCAAGCGCGACCCCGCCAAGGCCGGCCAGCTGCTGGAACGTGCCGCCGCAGCCGGGCATCCGGCCGCCAACTACAACCTGGCCCTGGCGCTGCTCGCGACAGGCAAGGAGGCCGACGACAAGCGGGCTATTGCCTCTCTCGAAATCGCCGCGAAAGCCGATATCGGCGATGCCGAACACGCGCTGGGCACGCTTTACAATCAGGGCCGCGGCGTGCCGCAGGACAATGCGAAGGCCGCCGAATGGATGGCGAAGGCGGCACAGAGCGGCAATGTCGCGGGCGAGATCGAATATGCGATCATGCTGTTCAATGGCGAGGGCGTCGCCACCGACGAAACAGCTGCCGCCAGGCTCTTCCTGCGCGCCGCCTACAAGGGCAATGCGATAGCGCAGAACCGCATCGCCCGTCTCTATCTGGCTGGCCGCGGCATCGCTCCCGACAGTGCCGAGGCCGCTGCCTGGCATCTCGCCGCCAGGGCCCAGGGCCTCGACGATCCCATGCTCGACCAGTTGCTTGATCGCATGACACCTGAGCAGATGAACCGGATCGCACGCGTCGCCGCCGACCGGATCGAGGGCACGGCCTTGACTACGCCGAGCCAGCCGAGCAAGTGACGGCAGAATTTCCAGGCCGGAGCGATGGCGCTGCCGGCCTTCTCGCGTTCAAGGCGCGCATGAGGTTTTAGATGATCCGCTCTCCCCTGATGACCGTGATGACCGACGCCGTGATGAAGGCGTCCCGTTCGCTGAAGCGCGACTTCGGCGAAATCGAGAACCTGCAGGTGCTCGCCAAGGGCCCGGGTGATTTCGTCTCGAAGGCCGACCACAAGGCCGAGAGCATCCTGCGCGAATCGCTGGAGAAGGCCAGGCCAGGCTACGGCTTCGTCATGGAGGAGAGCGGCGTCGTCCACGGCACCGACGAGAGCAACCGCTGGCATATCGACCCGCTCGACGGCACCCATAACTTCCTGCGCGGCATTCCGCATTGGAACATCTCGGTGGCGCTGGAGCGCGACAACCAGTTCGTCGCGGGCATCGTCTATGATGCAGCCAAGGACGAGCTCTTCATCGCCGAGAAGGGCAAGGGCGCCTATGTCAACAACCGCCGGATGCGCGTTTCCGGCCGCCGTGAGCCGACCGACATGCTGATCGGCATGGGCGTGCCGCATATCGGCAAGGGCGGCCACCCGCTCTTTCTGCGCGAGCTCGGCGCCGTCATGACGCGCTTTGCCAATGTCCGCCGCCTGGGCTCCGCTGCGCTCGACATCGCCTATGTCGCGGCCGGCCGGATGGACGCTTACTGGGAACGCGGCCTCAACACCTGGGATTTCGCGGCGGGCGCCGTGATGATCCGCGAGGCTGGCGGTACCTTCGGCACCCTCGATGGCAAGCAGCCGACCAGCGCCAAGGATATCATCTGCGGCAACGAAGTCGGTGAACAAGCGCTTCGCGCCGCGCTCAAGACGGCTGGCTGACATACAGCTTTGATCTTTCACGCTTGATCATGGCGCAGCGGGAGGCGACAGTCTGCCTCCAGCGTTGCGGCCGTGGACAGGGGTGACCGGATTCGGGTCCACCCCGCTGACGGCCGGATGGTTGATGAGAGACGCCGGCTCGGGATCACCCGGGAGTGGCAGGCTCCAGGCGAACGGAAGACGAGGCATGGACAGAGAGGTCCCAGCGGCCGAGATGGGCACGGTCGCGACGACACGGGAAACCACCCGCTTTTCGCGGCCGCTGCGCTACGCGATCCGCGCAATCCTGTTCCTTGCCCTGATCGGATTCCTGGGCTTCATCCTCCAGGGCGGCCTCGTCACGGCCTTCATGACCAATCCCGGTCTCAACGGGCTCATCCTCGGCGCGCTCCTGGTCGGAGCGCTGATCGCACTGCGTGAGCTCTGGCGCGTCAACAGCGAAGCGGCCGCTGCGACCCGCCTCGCCGCAGCGCCCGGGCTCGCCGATGTCGAGCGCGGCCAGGTCATTGCCCCGCTCGGTCCCGTGCTGCCGGCCCTCGACGCCGGGACCCTCGCCCCCACTCAAGCGGCCTCCGTACTCGAATCGATTGCGGTCAGGCTCGACGACGGTCGTGAGGTCCTGCGCTATCTCGCAGGCCTGCTTGTCTTCCTCGGCCTGCTCGGCACCTTCTGGGGCCTCCTCGAAACCGTGAGCTCGGTCGGAAACGTCATCAAGAGCCTGCGCACCGGCGCTGAAGCCGGCGTGCTCTTCGACGAACTCAAGGCCGGCCTTGCCGCACCGCTTGCCGGCATGGGCCTCTCCTTTTCGTCTTCGCTCTTCGGCATCGCGGGCTCGCTGATCCTCGGCTTCCTGGAACTGCAGGTCGGCCAGGCACAGCGCCGCTTCCGCAACGAACTCGAGAGCTGGCTCGGCTCGCGCAGCCGGGAGGCGGCCTCGGCCGTCGCGGCCCCCGGCTTCGCCCCCGAGATCGGCCGCAATCTCGGCGACAAGCTCGACCGGCTCAGTGCAGCGCTGGCCGACGGCCCCAATAACCGCGCCGCCACTCAGGCCATCTCGAACCTTGCCGAAGGCGTGCAGGGGCTGGTCCAGCATATGCGCGCCGAACAGCAGCTGATCCGCGATTGGGTCGAGGCGCAGGCTGCGCGCGAGAAGGATCTGAAGCGCCTGATCGAGCGGCTGACCGCAAACGGCGTCTCCGAGCCATGATCCGCTCGTCGGGCTCATTGACGAAGGCGTACGCGAAGCCGAAGGAGGCCTGAAGCCATGGCTTTGTCTCGCACCTACCGCCGTGAGCAGCTGAATTTCTGGCCCGGCTTCGTCGATGCCCTCTCGACGATGCTGATCGGCATTGTCTTCCTGCTCTCGGTCTTCGTGCTCGGTCAGTTCTTCCTGTCGCAGGAATTGACCGGCAAGGACACCGCGCTGGAACGGCTGAATCGCCAGATATCAGAGCTGTCCGACCTGCTTGCGCTGGAGCGCGTCTCCAACCGGCAGGCCCAGGAGAACCTGCTCCTGATGCAATCGACCCTGACGCGCGAACAGAGCGAGCGCGGCCGCTTGCAGGGTGCGCTCGAAGCGCAGGCGACGAACGGACCAGCCCAGCTTGCCGACACCCAGAAAGCGCTCGACGCGGAGAAGCAGCTCTCGGCGAGAGCCCAGGCGACGGTCGAGCAGGTCAACATGCAGATCCAGGCCATGCGCCGGCAACTCGCTGCGCTCGAGCAGGCCATCGAGGCTTCCGAAGCCAAGGACAAGGAATCGCAGGCCCGTATTGCCGATCTCGGCTCGCGCCTGAATGTCGCCCTCGCCCAGCGCGTGCAGGAACTGGCGCGCTATCGTTCCGACTTCTTCGGCCGTCTCAGGCAGGTGCTCGGTGCACGTCCCGACATCCGCGTCGTCGGGGACCGTTTCGTCTTCCAGTCAGAGGTGTTCTTCGATGCCGGCCAAGCCGTGCTGAAGCCTGAAGGAAAGGCCGAACTCGACAAGCTCGCAACCATCCTGACCGATCTCGGCCATGAGATGCCACCCGATATCCCGTGGATCCTGCGCGTCGACGGCCACACCGACGCACGCCCGATCCGCTCCGCACAGTTCCCGTCCAACTGGAGCCTGTCGACGGCGCGTGCGGTCGCGGTTGTCGAGTATCTGATCACACGCGGCCTCCCCGCCGATCGCATCGCTGCAACCGGGTTCGGCGAGTTCCAACCCCTCGATCTCGCCAGCAACGACGAAGCCTATCGCCGCAATCGCAGGATCGAGTTCAAGATCACGGAGCGGTAGGGGAAAGCCGCTCCTGCGGCCTCCCCACCCCGTATCGCGCCCATCCAGCCAAACGCCTTGACCGGAAGGGCATGCGAGACGCTGGCGCCAATCCTAAAATGCCAGCTTCGAACGCTGCTGGCCGGTCTCGTCGAAATTATCCGGGCTGAGCCAGGCCTCGTAGCCGGCCTTCAGGCGCGGCCAGTCGCCATCGACCATCGCGAACCAGGCCGTATCGCGGTTTCGCCCCTTGGTGACCATGTGCTGGCGGAACACGCCCTCCGGCGTGAAGCCGAAGCGCTGCGCGGCGCGCTTCGAGGGCTCGTTGAGGTTATTGCACTTCCACTCGAAACGGCGATAGCCGAGCGTGTCGAAGGCATGGCTGGCAAAGAGATAGAGCGCCTCGGTCGCGACGCGACCGCGAGCGATCGCGGGTCCCCACAGAATGTTGCCGATCTCAATCACACCATGTGCAGGCTCGATCCGCATCAGCGCCTGGCGTCCCTCGGCCCGACCGGTCCTCTTGTCGATCACGGCAAAGAACAGCGGATCGGGCGAGGCTGACGCCTTCTCGAGCCAGGGATCGAAGGCTGCCAGATCGGCCGGCGCCTCCTCGAACAGATAGCGGAAGCGGTCCTCCGCGCCTGGTTGCTGGGCTGAGGCGAAGAGATCCTTACCGTGCCGCGCAGCCTCCAGCGGCTCGAGCCGAGTGTATCGCCCATCCAGCGCTACGCGTTCCGGACGCGGCACGCCCTTCCAATGTGAGAGATCCATGATGCGTTCCTGATGTCGAACCGGGCTGAAGACCGGAACCGGCGACAGTTGTCGGGATTGCCGGTAGGACATAAACTGCCACTTCATGGATTTTCATCAGACCACTTTGGACGTCGCGACAACACCTCCGCATCCGGTGTGGTCTCCGCTCGATCGGGCCGCGGGCGATCTAGAAGGACAGGTCTACCGCGCGGTACGGGACCGCATCCTGCAGGGCCAATTGCTTGCAGGTCAGCGCCTGCCGTCGACGCGCGTTTTGGCCAACGCTCTTGGTGTCGCCCGCTCGACGGTCGTCCTGGCCTATGACCGGCTCAAAGCGGAAGGATATCTTGAGGCCGCGTCCGGATCGGCCAGTCGCGTTGCCCCCGTTGCGAAGCTGCCCTCCCCGGGACCGGATCGCGCCGAGCCGACCACTCCATGGCCGAGCGCCGAACCGCCCGCCCAGAAACTCTTCGAGCCCGGCATCCCGGACCTGGCCGGTTTTCCGCACGCAACCTGGGCGCGATGCCTGGGCGCCCGAGCCCGCTCGCTGCGGATTCACGATCTCGGCTACGGCGACGCCGGTGGCATCCGCGAGTTGCAGGAAGCGATCATCGCTCATGTCGCCGACCGGCGCGGGGTTGTCGCGCGGCCTGAGCAGGTCCTCGTCCTTCCCTCGACCAGGGCGGCGATCGGCCTGCTCGCGTCCATCCGGCTCCAACCCGCCGCAAGCGATGCCAGCATCGCCTGGATGGAAGAGCCAGGATACCCGGCGGCACGGGCCTTGCTGCAGGCGGCCGGAGCACGCATCGTCCCGGTCCCCTGCGACAGTGCAGGGATCGATGTCAGCAAGGCCTCCGGCCCGCCGGCGCGGCTGATCTATGTCACGCCCTCGCATCAATACCCCACTGGCGCAACGATGAGCCTGCAACGACGACTGGCCTTGCTGGAGGTCGCGCAAGCCAGCGGAGCTCTGATCATCGAGGACGATTACGACAGCGAATTCCAGTACGCATCCCGCTCGATCGCGGCGCTGCAGGGCATCGATCGGAACAATGTCGTCGCCTATCTCGGCACGTTCTCGAAGGTTCTGGCACCGGGGGTAAGGGTCGCCTATGCGATCGTTCCACCCTGGCTGCTGGAAGACGCCCATGTCGGCCTGCAACTCCGAGGCGCGGTTGTACCGATCCATGTTCAGGCGGCGCTTGCCGATTTCATCCGAGAGGGGCGGCTGCGCGCCTATATTCGCAAGATGAACGCTGCCTATGCCGCGCGCATGGCCATGAGTATGGCGGCCCTGAGCCATCATTGCGGTCAGGTTCTGCACCTCGGCGGCGGTACAGGTGGCCTCCAGCTGGCCGCATGGTTCAAGGATCAGCGTGCCGATGATCGCGCCACGGCTCACCATCTCAGCCAGCACGGCTATGCGATGCAGCCCATGTCGCGCTTCCATCTTGGTCCGCCCCGGACCGGGCTCGTCTTCGGCATCTCGCGCGTGACCGCCGACACGGTCGAGGAGGTTGTGGCGAAACTCGGTCGGTTGCTCCCGGCGTAACCGCGAGACCGTTCAGGCGGCGGCGCGCCGGATGACATCGGGCCCCGAACCGTGGCTCGCCTGCCTGTCGTGATAGAAGGCGATGAACTCCTTGGCGGGGAGCGGTTTTGCAAAGAACCAGCCTTGGGCAAAATGCACGCCGTGATCGAGCAGGTAATCGAACTGCTCCCGGGTTTCGACGCCTTCTGCGACGATGAACAGGTTCAGCGTCTTGGCCATGTCGATGATGTGAGAGGTCACCGAACTGGTCGCCGTGTTCCGGCCGATCGTGTCGATGAAGGATTTGTCGATCTTGAGGGCGTCCAGCGGCAGGCCCTGCAGATATTGCAGGCTCGAATAACCCGTCCCGAAATCGTCGATCGCCACGGAATGACCGAGCTTGCGGGCCTGAATGATCGTCTCCCGCGCCGGATTGATATCGATGAAGCCGCGCTCGGTCGCCTCGAGCCAGATCTGCTGCGGCCTTATGCCCGTCGGCGCGAGCGCGGTCTGGATGAACGACAGAATCCGCCCGGTCTTGATATCGTCCGCACAGAGATTGACCGCGATGTGCAAGGACCGGTCGGTCACCAGCAGCGCCTTCATATCGAGGATCACCACGTCGATGATCTGATCGGTGATCGGCATGATCAGCCCGCTTTCTTCCGCAAGCGGAACAAAGAGATCCGGCTGCACCAGGGAGCCATCGGGGCGCCGCCAACGCACGAGGGCCTCGGCACCGACGCAGATGCCGGTCTCGAGCTCGATGATCGGCTGATAATGCACGATGAATTCGCGGTTGCGCACCGCGATCGTCAACTCCCCCAACGGAGACAGGCGCTTTCGGGACAGCCAGATGATGATGCCGACGATGAAGGCCGCGATGAAGGCCCCGACCGGCAGAAGCAGCATTCGTTCCCGCCGGAGGGGCCTCAACAGGCTCTCGCGCGACTGGGCCGCCACTGCGACCCAGCCTTGAGCGCGGGCTGCTGCAAAGATGTTGTGATCATCCATGCCCGTGCGCGGATTGGCGAGCAGCTCGCGCAGCACCCCGGGATCTGGATCGTTCAGGGCACCGATCAGCACGCCCTGTTCGTTGCCGACGGCGATCTTGATGCCGGGGTCGACGATCACGTCAACCAGGCGCACCGGGTCGATCAGGACATTGTAGTCCCCGTGGTGCAGCGCCATCCTGGCATCGCCGCCGCTCACCATCGGCATCATCCTGACGATGACCTCGATGCCGTCTGCCGTCACGTAGTCGCCGGGAGAGTGGGCAATCCTGTCAGCCGTCTGACCCCAGGATGTACATTTCAGGATTCCGTCGCGAAAATACCCAACCTCGTCGATCGAGCGGTTGTTGATCGCGAGCCTGCGCATCGCGGCAATATGCTCCTCGGTGCAAGGCTCATACGGAGTGCCGGCGATGGTCCGGAGGGCCTCGCTCGCCCCGGCGAAGGCCGTCTCCGCGCGCACGATCACCCGCTTGGCAAACAGCTCCAGCCGGGCCTGCTCGGCGCGGACGGCAAGCGTCCAGGAAATATGGAGCATCACGGCGATCGGAAGGACTGCGCCGACCAGGGCTAGCACTGACGCGACAAGGATGATGTGAAAACGCTTCACGCTTGCGCCTTCGCGAATGGCGTGCACCCCATCAACGAGCGGAGCGTACGGGTTCCGGAACTGCTGCGCAATTTGCGTCACAGACGGAGCCGATGTCTTGTCGAACTGCAGGAATAGTGAATCGGCGCCCTGCAGGAATGACAAGGGCGTTACAATTCCCTGACGCGTTTGATCGGCGCGAACAGCCGGACATCTCCGAGAGCCAGCCGTTTCACCTCGCAAGACGGAGCCTCTACTCGTGCCGTGCGATGCCTCGCTTGAATCCCGCGACGCGGCTTGCGTGGAGCGCTCCGACCTTGAGGCGATCCGATTGAGGCGCGAGCTCCCGCCGCCATGCAGGAGGACAAAGCAAAGAGCCCGGGTACGATGACGGCGTGGCCGCCGTCATCGGGTCGCAAAACCGGGATTGCTGGGCATCGGCCCAGATTGCGCCCGGGGCGCTCGGCTACGCCGCCTCCAGCCCGAATTGCAGGGCAGCCAGCCTGGCATAGAGCCCACCTCTCGCCTTGAGCTCCGCGTGGGTGCCCTCCTCCACCACCTGGCCCTCGTCCAGAACCAGGATGCGATCGGCAGAAAGGATGGTGGCGAGCCTATGGGCGACCACCAGCGTGGTGCGGCCCTGCATCAGCCGGTCGAGCGCATCCTGGACCGCGCGTTCGCTTTCCGAATCGAGCGCGGAGGTGGCCTCGTCCAACAGCAGGATCGGCGCATCTTTCAGCACCGCCCGGGCGATCGCCAGACGCTGGCGCTGGCCGCCCGAGAGCGTGACGCCACGCTCGCCGACGACAGTGTCGTAACCCTGCGGCAGAGCACGGATGAAGCCGTCGGCTGCGGCCAGGCGGGCGGCTTCCTCGACCTCCTCGCGGCTCGCACCGGGGCGGCCATAGGCGATATTGTCCCGCACCGAGACACCGAACACGGTCGGTTCCTGCGGCACCAGCGCGAAGCGCTGCCGCCAGGCTTCCGGATCGGCGTCGGTCCCGGCGACGCCGTCGACCATGATGCGGCCTTCCGCCGGATCAAAGAAGCGCAGCGCAAGCTGCAGCACCGTGCTCTTGCCGGCACCGGATGGGCCAACCAGGGCAATGCGCTCGCCCGGGCGGACGCTGAAGGACATCTCGTGCAGCGCCAGGACCGTCCGCCCAGGATAGGAGAAGGAGACGCGTTCGAAGGCGAGTTCACCGAGCGATGGCTCGGGCATCGGCTTTGGATGCACAGGAGCGGTGATCGCCGGTTTGGTCGCGAGGATTTCGCCGAGGCGCCCGGCGGCACCGGTGGCGGCCGAAATCTCGCCATAAACCTCCGAGAGCTGTCCGAGCGAACTCGCAGCCAGCACCGCGTAGAGCACGAATTGCGAGAGCCTGCCGCCAGTCATCCGGCCGGCAAAGACATCCATCGCGCCGACCCAGAGCACGCAGACCACGCTGGCGCTGACCAGGAAGATCGCGACGCCTGAGAGGATGGCACGCGAGCGCGTCGCGGAGCGCGAGGCCGCATAGGCATCGTTCGAGGCACTCTCGAAGGCCCGGGCCGTCTGCCGCTCGGCCCCGAAGGATTGCATGGTGCGGATCGCACCGACCGCCTCCGAGGCGAAGGCCGAGGCATCGGCCAGACGATCCTGCGCCGCCCGCGCCCGGCGCCGGACCGAGCGTCCGGAGAAGACCAGCGGCAGCACGATCAGCGGGATCGCGGCGATGACGATGGCCGAAAGCTGGGGGCTCGTCACGACCATGAGCGCCAGGGCACCGAGAAACATGATGCCATTGCGCAATGCGATCGAGGCAGCCGAACCGAAGGCCGATTTGATCTGCGTCGTATCCGCCGTAAGGCGCGAGACGAGGTCGCCGGCGCGGCTCGAATCGAAGAATGCGGGCTCGAGCCGGGTCAGATGGGTGAAGACATCGGCGCGCAGGCTGGAAACGATGCGCTCGCCGATCGTCATCACCAGATAGAATCGCGCCGAGCTCGCCAGTGCCAGCACGGCGACGACCCCGATCAGCAGCATGAAATAATTGTGGGCGAGCGCCTGATCGCCGCCGGAGAACCCGACATCGATGACGCGACGGACCGCGAGCGGCAGCACCAGAGTCGCGCCCGAGGCGACGATCAGTGCGAGGATGGCCAGCGCGATCCGCCCCTTCTGCGCCAGCGCATAGGGCCAGAAGGAGGAGAGAGAATGGAAATCGGGGCGCGTCTTTTTCTGGTCTTCGTTATCTTCGGCCACGCTTCACTGTCCTGTCATGCTTGCGCTGTCGCTTCGCCTGCGCTATTGCGCTGGCGACTTCACGACAGGCTCATACGAATTGTTCGACGGGCCGGCCAGCTAGCCTGGTTATCGACCGTGCCCGCTTACGATTGAGGATTTCGCCATGAAGACCGGCATCCATCCCGACTACCACACCATCAAGGTCGTCATGACCGATGGCACCGAATACTTCACGCGTTCGACGCTCGGCAAGGAGGGGGACACCCTCAATCTCGACATCGACCCGAAGACCCACCCGGCCTGGACCGGCGGCACCCAGCAGCTGATGGACCGCGGCGGCCGCGTCTCGCGCTTCAATTCGCGCTTCGGCGCCCTCAGCGCGCTCGGCAAGAAGTAATTCGGCCGTCGATCGTCCCCGATCGACGCAGCCTGCAAACACAAAAGCCCGGCCTAGCGGCCGGGCTTTTTGCGTGTCGGGCGGCGATTGGTCGCGGTCGCGAGCCCCGCGCATCAGGCTCAGTTGAGCAGGGCGAGCCGCGATTGCAGGCTGCGGATCTGGCTCTGGACGGGGTTCGGAGTGACCTCGAACACGTCTGAACCGGACATCAGCCCTTCGAGGTGGCGGATGCGGTCCTGCAGACGGATGGAGTGGGCAATCAGATCGCGCAGCCTCTGCGGCAGGCGCATCGCCTCTTCCTGCACCGGCGACAGCATCGGCTCGGCGATCTTGACTTTGTTCTTCTCCAGCCGAGCCTGCTCTGCGGTCATCTCTCCTTCGGCCACGGCGCGCTGCACCAGGAGCCAGGAGGCGATCTGCATCAGCCGCGTCGTCAGGCGCATGCTTTCGGTCGCATAGGTCAGCGCAACATCGCGCGGGAGTGCCGCCGACTCGGCGCGGCCGTCGCCATCGAGGTAGCTCGCCGTCAGCTCGACCAGCGCCATGCCCTCGCGAAACAGCAGCATGAAGCCGTCCGATTTGACGAAGCCCCTTGCAAAGGAAAGTGCGCCTTCATCCGGCCCGGACTTCAGCAGCGTCATATCGGTCATCGCGACGTCTCCAATCGGCACAAAGGCGTGTGCGTCTGGGACGCGCCACGGATTGATACCGTCACAACGGCAAGAATAGCGCCGTTGCATTGTCGAGACTCTGGTAAGATGTTGTTAACCTTAACACGCCATGAAGGCCAAAAAAGAGCCGCCCCGAAGGCGGCTCGAAGGTCAACAGGGAGGCGTCAAACAGAGTGGGCAGGAGCCACTCGACATCCAGAGAAACTGGATGATCGGATTCATACTTTGGAATCGTTAAGGAGCGGTTAAGAACGCCGCCGCGCGAGCATATTTGCGCAAGGAAACGGCAGGATCGGGCGACGATTGCCCTCCTCCCGCGCCAGTCGGCCCGGTCGATGCGCGCTTATGGAATCCTGGCACGACGAAGCCTGAGCTATTCGTGCCGCGAGCCCCTGCCTCAGCCTATCTTGCGGAAAAAGGCATCCGCAGCCGAGCGCGAGGCATCCTTTTTGGCCCTGATCTCCATCAGGCGCGCGATCTCGGTCTTGAGCGCCTCGATGCGTTGATCGATCTCCGCGAGCGACAGCATCGCAAGATCCTGCCCGATCTGGTGAATGGGTTGCGGCGCGGGGCGGTCATCCTCTGAAAATATCGACATGGCTGCCTCATTTTCGAAACGCGACGGCGGAGACTAGCCGGCTCGCCGCCGCAAGGCCACTATCTCTGCGAAGCAGGCGTCAGATGCGGACGCCTCATGACCAAAGAGGGACAACCAGACGTGATGCCAATCCTTCCCGAGACGATGACCGCCATCGGCTTTGCGGCCCCCGGCGGCCCTGACGTGTTGCGTCCTGAAACACGGCCCGTGCCGAAACCGGCCGCAGGCGAGGTTCTCGTCGAAGTTGCGGCCGCCGGCATCAACCGGCCCGATGTCCTGCAGCGGCTCGGCGGCTACGCTCCCCCGCCCGGCGCCTCGGATATCCCCGGCCTCGAGATCGCGGGCAGGGTCGTGGCGGTCGGCGATGGCGTCGGCCGCTTCGCGTTGGGAGACCGGGTCTGCGGGCTCGTCGCCGGCGGCGGCTATGCCCAATATGCAAGCGTCCACGAGAGCAATGCCCTGCCAGTCCCCGCCGGGCTGTCGCTGATCGAGGCGGCCGCGATTCCCGAGACCTATTTCACCGTCTGGACCAACGTCTTCCAGCGTGGCCGGTTAAAGAGCGGCGAGAGCTTCATGGTCCATGGCGGCAGCTCGGGCATCGGCACCACGGCGATCCAGCTCGCAAAGGCCTTTGGCGCGACGGTCATCGCAACCGCGGGCTCGGATGAGAAATGCGCGGCCTGCCGCGAACTCGGTGCCGATGTCGCGATCAACTACCGGGAGCAGGATTTCGTCAGCGCCGCGAAGGAGGCCACCGGCGGGCACGGCATCGACCTGATCCTGGATATGGTCGGCGGCGACTACATTTCCCGCAATTACGAGGCAGCGGCCGAGAGCGGCCGGATCGTCCAGATCGCCTTTCTGAACGGCCCCAAGGCGGAGGTCGATTTCCGTCGGCTGATGATGAAGCGCCTGACCCATACCGGCTCGACACTGCGCCCGCGCACCATCGCCGAGAAGGCAGCCATCGCCGCCGAGCTGGAGGCCAAGGTCTGGCCCCTGCTGGCCCAGGGCCGCTGCAAACCCATGATCCATGCGACCTTCCCCTTGGCAGAGGCCGCGGCCGGGCATCGCCTGATGGAGAGCAACGCCCATATCGGCAAGATCGTCCTGACGATGTGACCCGCAGCCGCGATATCAGTGCTCGCCTTGCCGGCCGGCGCTGTCATCGATCATAGGGCTGTCTGAGCCACCGGCGCCTTCCGCGCTTTTTCTTGGACAGCCTTCATGGCTTTGCATATAACGCCCGCATCCTGCTCATCGCTGATGATTTGGATGGCCGGCCGAGGAGGCCGGTCGGCGCATGAGAGCTTTTGTCCGCGACCCTGATCCGGCGTAAGCCGCCGGCCTTCGAGATCCAGGAGACGATGCCGTGTCACAACCCCCGCTGATGCCGAAAGCCACTGCGGTCTGGCTCGTGGAAAACACGTCGCTGACCTTCGAGCAGATCGCCGAGTTCTGCAAACTCCACCCGCTCGAAGTTCGCGGCATCGCCGATGGCGAAGTCGCCGCCGGCATCAAGGGCCTCGACCCGATCACCTCTGGTCAGCTCACCCGTGAGGAGCTCGAGCGCGCCGCCAAGAACCCGAACCACCATCTCCGGCTTGCCGAGCGCAAGGTGAAGGTGCCGGAGATCAAGCGCGCCAAGGGGCCGCGCTACACTCCGGTTTCCAAGCGCCAGGACCGCCCGAACGCGATCCTCTGGCTGCTGCGCAACCATCCCGAGCTCAAGGACGCGCAGATCATCCGCCTGATCGGCACGACGAAATCGACCATCGCCCAGATCCGCGACCGCACCCACTGGAACGCGCAGACCCTGACGCCGGTCGACCCGGTCAGCCTCGGGCTCAGCTCGCAGATCGATCTCGACTTCGAGGTCGGTCGTGCGGCCAAGGATCGCCCGGCCGCCCTTGCGGAGGCAGGCTCGACCTTGCTCCCGGCCGAGGAGACCACCGCGCGGGAGCCGGTCCATGCGAGCCAGCCTTTCGCTGATATGAGCAAGCCGAAGCGCGAGGAGGAAGCGGCGATCGACGTCGATTCCGTCTTCGCCAAGCTGAAGCAGCTCAAGCGTCCGGCCGACGAGGACGACGAGATCTGAGGTCGCTGACGACCGAGCGGCCTGCCTGTCGCGGAGAATGGCCTTGGCATCCGATCTTGCCTTCACCTTTCTCGGCACGGGCGCGCCGCCGGTCAGCCTGCGCCGGGCCGGCCCGTCCCATCTCGTCCAGGGGGCCGGACGCAAGATCCTGATCGATTGCGGCTCGGGCGTGAGCCAGCGCCTGGTCGCCGCCGGCCATCGCGGCACCGATATCGACCTGCTCATCGTCACGCATGAGCATTCCGACCATCTGGTCGATTTCTACCAACTTGTGGTCTCATCCTGGCATCAGGGCCGCGCCCGCCCCTGGCGTGTGCTGGCCCCTGCCCCCGCACTTGCCAATATGCGCGCGCAATACGAGGGCTTTGCCCGCGAACGCGCCTTGCGCATTGCCTTCGAGAAGCGGCCCGACGCCACGGGGCTCGATGTGCAGTTCGAGGAGCTGCGCGAAGGCATCGTCTCCGGGCTGGGCGAACTCGCGATCGACGCCTTCCTGGTTGATCACCGGCCTGTCGAGCCCGCTTTTGGACTCGCGATTTCGCTGGCAGGCAGCAGCCTTGTCTTCTCGGGCGACACGCGCCTGACACCGTCGCTCGAACGCGCCGCGCAGAATTGCGATCTGCTGGTCTGCGAGGTCTTCATCGACAGTGAGATGCCTGTCGTCGCCGGTATTCGCTCGGCCGAGACCGTGGCGGCCGTACAGGCCTATCACATGACCCCCGCCGTGGTGGCGAAACTGGCGACGCAGGCCGGCGCAGGCATGCTCGCGCTGACGCATCTGGTACCGCCCGGCGCCGACACCTCCCGGCTTGCCCGCGAGATCAGGACGGCAGGTTATGCCGGCCCGCTGATTGTTGGCGAGGATCTGATGGCGCTCGATGTCGGCGAACGACTGCTGCGCTGGAATGGCGCGACGATCGGGATCTGAGCCGCGTCATCGCGAGCCAGGCAATCCTGTCTCGCCCTCGGACTAGCCAACGCCTCTCGCCTTGAGGACCTCGCCGATCTCGTCGAGCACGACAGGATCGTCGATCGTCGCCGGTACGGCATATTCCTCGCCATCGGCGATCTTCTTCATCGTCGCGCGCAGGATCTTGCCGGAGCGTGTCTTCGGCAGGCGTGCCACGGTCACCGCGAGCTTGAAGGCAGCAACCGGGCCGATCTTGTCGCGCACCAGCGCAACCAGCTCCTTCTCGACCTCGGCCGGGCTTTGCGTCACGCCCGATTTCAGCACGACGAACCCGCAGGGCTGCTCGCCCTTCAGAGCATCCCTGATACCAACCACGGCGCATTCCGCCACCGCCGGATGCGAGGCAAGCACCTCCTCCATGCCACCGGTCGAGAGCCGATGGCCGGCGACGTTGATGATATCGTCGGTGCGGCCCATGATGAAGACGTAGCCGTCCTCGTCGATGAAGCCGGCATCCGAGGTGTTGTAATAGCCCGGGAAGGCCGTGAGATAGGATTGGCGGAACCGCTCGTCGTCCTGCCACAGCGTCGGCAAGGCGCCGGGCGGCAGCGGCAGCTTGACCACGATCGCCCCCATCGTGCCGGCCGATACGGGTTTTCCGGTCTCGTCGAGGCACTGCACGTCATAGCCCGGCAGCGGCACGGTCGGCGATCCATGCTTCACCGGCAGGAGCTCCAGCCCGACCGGGTTGCCGACCATGCAGGAGCCGCTCTCGGTCTGCCACCAATGGTCGATGACCGGAACCTTCAGCACGTCCTCGGCCCATTTCAACGTATCGGGATCGGCCCGTTCTCCGGCGAGGAAGAGCGTGCGGAACTGCGACAGGTCGTAGCGTGCGAGATGGGTTGCCTGCGGATCCTCCTTGCGGATCGCGCGAAACGCCGTCGGTGCGGTGAACATCGCCACCGCCTTGTGTTCGGAAATGACGCGCCAGAACGCGCCGGGATCAGGCGTGCCGACCGGCTTGCCCTCATAGAGCACCGAGGTCGCGCCATGCAGCAGCGGGCCATAAACGATATAGCTATGGCCGACGACCCATCCGACATCGGACGCGGTAAAGAAGACCTCGCCCGGCTTCACGCCGTAGAGGTTCTCCATAGTCCATTTCAGCGCGACCATATGGCCGCCGTTGTCACGGACCACTCCCTTGGGCCGACCCGTCGTGCCCGAGGTGTAGAGCACATAGAGCGGGTCCGTGGCGGCGACCTCGACGCAATCGGCCTTGCGTCCCGCGGCCTTGGCCGAGGCGACCAGCGCCCGCCAGTTCCGGTCGCGCGTGACATGCATGGAGGCGTCCGCCTGGGGACGCTGCAGCACGATGCAGGTTTCCGGCTTGTGGGCGGCGAGCGCGATCGCGCCGTCGAGCAGCGGCTTGTATTCGACGATGCGTGTCGGCTCGATGCCGCATGTCGCGGTCAGGATGACCTTTGGCCTGGCGTCATCGATGCGCGTCGCCAGTTCCTTGGCGGCGAAGCCGCCGAACACCACCGAATGCASCGCCCCGATCCGGGCGCAGGCCAGCATGGCAAAGGCTGCCTCCGGGATCATCGGCATGTAGATGATGACGCGGTCGCCCTTGCCGACGCCCAGATCCTGCAGGACAGCCGCAAGCGTCGCGACCTCGCCGAGCAGATCACGATAGCTGTAGCTCGCCTTGGTTCCGGTGACGGGGCTGTCATAGATCAGCGCCGTCTGCTCGCCCCGCCCGTCACGCACATGCCGGTCGAGCGCATTGAAGCAGGTATTGCAGCTCGCATCCGGGAACCAGCGTCCATAGACACCGGCTTCGGCATCGAAGATCGCCTGCGGCGGCTTGATCCATTCGATCTCGCCTGCCGCCTCGCGCCAGAAGCCGATCGGATCCGCCTGCCAGCGCGCATAGGTTTCGCGATAGTGGCTTGCATGCGTGGCATTCATCGGACGCGTTCCTCTTCGCCTGGTTCTGGCCTAGACCCGGCAAGCGGGTCGGGCGATTTTGCGCGGGATCGTGCTCACTCTCCCCCGCCTGCGCAAGCACGCCGCCGTCAGACTTTAGCTACGCATCCGCGCACGACCGCTCCCGCCCTCGCCCCCCCGGACAGCCATGAGCTTCGACCCAGCCTATCTCGCCGCGATGGTGCCTGCCGTCATCCTGGTCGGGCTCGCCAAGGGTGGCTTCTCGGGCCTGGGGCTGCTCTCGCTGCCGCTGATGGCGCTCGTGCTCCCGCCGGTCCAGGCGGCCGCGATCATGCTGCCCATCCTGATCGTCCAGGACATGGTGAGCGTCTGGGCCTATCGCCGTGAGTTCGACAAACGCAACCTCGCGACGATGCTGCCGGGTGCTCTTCTCGGCGTGCTTGCGGGTTATGTCTTGGCATCGCGGGTTTCCGATGCCGCGGTTGGCCTTTCGGTCGGCATCATCTCGGTTGCCTTCGCAGGCCGTCGGCTCTTCGCCGACCGCAAGGCGCAGTCGCCGGTCACGAAGCCCGCGTTCGGGCCCGGCAGCTTCTGGGGCGCGGTTTGCGGTTTCACCAGCATGATCGCCCATGCCGGCGGCCCTCCCTTTCAGATCTACGTCATGCCGCAGCGGCTCTCGCCGCCGACCTTCGTTGGCACCGGCGCGATCTTCTTCGCGCTGCTCAATCTCATGAAAGTCGGCCCCTATATCGCGCTCGGCCAGTTCACCCGCGAGAACCTCGCCGCGTCGGCGGCACTGTTTCCGGTCGCGATCCTCGCGACCGTTGCCGGTGTCTGGCTGGTGCGCCGCGTGCCGGCGGAACGCTTCTACACCATCATCTACTGGCTGCTGATTGCTGTCGGCAGCAAGCTGATCATCGACGGGTTCCTGGCGTTGCGCCTCCATCCCTGACCCACGAGTCCAGCTGCGTCGATTGCGCCGCATCGGAAAAAGGGATGGATTACGGGAGAGCGCGGGACCGGCTAGATCCGAAGGCGACGCGACGGAAGAAGGCGCCCCGATGAAGACCTCGCCCTATGACATCGACCTCGACCGCAACCCGGCCAACTTCCAGCCGCTGACGCCGCTGACCTTCCTCGAGCGTGCCGCCGCCGTCTTTCCCGACCATGTTGCGATCATCCACGGCCCGTTGCGCCGGACCTATGCCGAATTCTACGCACGCTCGCGCAGGCTTGCATCCGCGCTGGCGAAGCACGGCATCCGCAGGGGCGATACCGTCGCAGCCATGCTGCCGAACACGCCCGCCATGCTCGAATGTCACTACGGCGTGCCAATGACCGGCGGTGTGCTCAACACGTTGAACACGCGGCTCGACGCCGCCATCATCGCGTTCTCGCTCGACCATGGCGAAGCCAAGGTGCTGATCGCGGACCGCGAATTCTCGAGCACAGTCCAGGCGGCACTGGAACTCTGCAAGGTCAAGCCGCTGGTCATCGACTATGACGACCCGGTCTATGACGGCAGCGGCGAGCGGCTTGGCAGCGTCGAATACGAGGACTTTCTCGTGACCGGCGACCAGGATTTCGCCTGGACGTTACCCGGCGACGAATGGGACGCGATCTCGCTGAACTACACATCGGGCACCACCGGCGACCCCAAGGGGGTGGTTTATCATCACCGCGGCGCCAATCTGCTCGCGACCTCGAATATTGTGACCTGCGGCATGGGTCGTCATCCCGTCTATCTCTGGACGCTGCCGATGTTCCACTGCAATGGCTGGTGCTTCCCCTGGTCGATCTCGATCCTCGCCGGCACCCATGTCTGCCTGCGCCAGGTCCGCGCCAAGGCGCTGTACGCGGCGCTGGCGGATCATGGCGTCACCCATCTCTGCGGCGCACCCATCGTGATGTCGACGCTGCTCAACGCCCCGGCGGAGGAACGCCGCCCCTTCTCGCAGAAGGTCTCCTTCCTCACCGCCGCCGCCCCGCCGCCAGAAGCCGTGCTTGCCGCGATGAAGCAGGCTGGGTTCGAGGTGACGCATCTCTACGGCCTGACCGAGACCTATGGTCCCTCAGTCGTGAATGAGTGGCAGCGCGACTGGGACGCCTTGGAAGCTGCGGACCAGGCCGTGCTGAAAGCACGCCAGGGCGTGCGCTACCCCGCTCTGGAAGCCCTCGATGTACTCGACCCGGAAACCATGCAGCCGGTTCCCCGCGATGGTCAGACACTCGGCGAGGTGATGTTCCGCGGCAATGTCGTGATGAAGGGCTACCTCAAGAATCCGAAGGCGACCGAAGCTGCCTTTGCCGGTGGCTGGTTCCATTCCGGCGACCTCGGCGTGCGTTATGCCGACGGCTATATCCAGCTCAAGGACCGCTCCAAGGACATCATCATCTCCGGCGGCGAGAACATCTCCTCGATCGAGGTCGAGGATGCGCTCTACAAGCATCCCTCGGTGCAATCGGCTGCGGTTGTCGCCAGGCCGGACGAGAAATGGGGTGAGACGCCCTGCGCCTTCGTCGAACTCATGCCGGGGAAGAATGCGACCGAGGCGGAGATCATCGCCTTCTGCCGCGGGCTTCTGGCCTCGTTCAAATGCCCCAAGACGGTGGTCTTCACCGAGATCCCCAAGACCTCGACCGGCAAGATCCAGAAATTCAAGCTGCGCGAGATGGCAAGGGCCCTGTAGTGCCAGGCGCGGCTTCCAGTCCTGCATGTCCATTCAACGAGAAAGCCGGCCCCTCCTGGGACCGGCTCGATCAAAACCATCCTATTCGACGGGCGATGGCTGCCCCGTTATCCCGTTCAATGCAGCGTCGGCTGCGGCATCGTCATTCTGACGCGCTCGATCTCTTCCTTCAGCAGCAGCTTCTTCCGCTTCAACTCGGACACACTCAGCGTATCGGAAGAGGGGCGCGCCGCGGCTTGGGCGATGGCTTCCTCAAGCTGACGATGCTTGCGCTCGAGCTCGGCGAGGTGGGTCTGCAGCGACATCTGGATTCTCCTGATGAGCGATTGACGGGGGGAGTCTGACACAGAGCCGGCTTCAAGTCTCTGGGGCAGCAGTGCACTGCACCATGAGTTTCCGTGATCCTGGGTCTCTCCTTCCCGCAGGGCGCGAATGGCACGCGCTATCCCTGCGCGAAGCGACACTGCGCTCTTGCCGGGCCGCCCGCGCCTGAGCATAGTCGACCCGGATCGCGGCAATGATGAGACGGCTTCATGGGATTCGAGCTGAGCCCTGAGGAGATCGAGGCCTTTACGGCCGAGCTGGCTCGTCTGCGCGAAGAGCATCGCGACCTCGACAGCGCCATCGACGCGTTGGAGCGCATGGGCGCGATCAATCAGATCCAGGTGCAGCGCCTGAAGAAGCGGAAGCTCTACCTCAAGGACCGCATCACGCAGATCGAAGACGCGCTGACGCCGGACATCATCGCCTGATGCGGAAAACAGCACACAGAACAATGATTTCGACGAATCGGTGCTTGCCTGCCGGGCTGCCCGCAGTTTAAGTCGCGCGCTTCCTCCCCTCGCATGGGAAGCGAGTGCACATGGCCGATACCAGCCCTCCTGTCGCCATCATCATGGGCAGCCAGTCCGACTGGGCGACGATGCGTCATGCGGCCGAAGTCCTCGACATGCTCGGCGTGGCCCACGAGGCTCGCATCATGTCCGCGCACCGGACCCCGGAACGCATGTTCTCCTTCGCGAAGGAAGCCAAGGCGAAGGGCTTCAAGGTCATCATCGCGGGCGCCGGCGGGGCCGCGCATCTGCCGGGCATGACGGCTTCGCTGACGCCGCTTCCGGTCTTCGGAGTGCCGGTCGAATCCAAGGCCCTTTCCGGCCAGGACAGCCTGCTCTCGATCGTGCAGATGCCGGCGGGCATCCCGGTCGGCACGCTCGCCATCGGCCGGGCCGGGGCGGTCAATGCCGGCCTCCTCGCCGCCGCCGTGCTCGCCTTGGGCGATGAGCCCCTGGCCGAGCGGCTGGAAGCCTATCGCAGCCGCCAAAGCGGGGCGGTCGCCGAATTCCCCAGGGACGACGCATGAGCACGCCCGATCCGCGCGGGCTTGGCCCCGGCGCCATGCTCGGCATCCTCGGCGGTGGGCAGCTTGCCCGCATGATTGCGCTCGCCGCCGCCGATCTCGGCATTCGCGCCCATATTTTCGCGCCCGAGGCTGATAGCCCGGCCTTCGACGTCGCCGCCCGTCATACGATCGGCGCCTATGAAGACGAGGCTGCGTTGGCCGGATTTGCCGATGCGGTCGACCTCGTCACCTATGAGTTCGAGAATGTGCCGCATGCGACAGCGGCCTTCCTCGCCGCGCGCACGCCGCTTCATCCCGGCGCGCGCGCCCTGGCCCTGACGCAGGACCGGCTGAGCGAGAAGAGCTTCGTCGCCGATCTCGGGCTGGCGGTTGCGCCGTTCCGCGCCGTCGATTCGCTGGCCGATCTCGAACGCGCGGTCGCCGAACTCGGCCGCCCCAGCGTCCTGAAGACGCGCCGCTTCGGCTATGACGGCAAGGGGCAGGTGAAGATCGCGGCTGATACCGATCTGGCCGAAGCCTATGAGGCCATCGGGCATTTTCCTGCCATCCTCGAAGGCTTCGTCACCTTCAGCCGGGAGGTTTCCGTCGTCGCAGCCCGCAACACTGCCGGCGACTTCGCTGCATTCGATCTTTGCGAGAACGAGCATCGCGACCACATCCTCGCCTTCACGCATGTGCCGGCGCAGGTTGCGGCCGGGACCTCCGCCAGCGCCATCGAGGCGGCGCGCAAGATCGGAGAAGCGCTCGGCTATATCGGTGTCTTCGCCGTCGAGATGTTCGTGGTTGGCGAGGGCGCGAGCGAGACCGTCGTCATCAACGAGATCGCGCCGCGGGTGCACAATTCCGGACACTGGACCAGCGAAGGCGCCGAGACCTCGCAATTCCACCAGCATGTCCGCGCCGTCTGCGGCCTGCCGCTTGGATCGGCCACCCGTCGCGGCACTGTCGAGATGGAAAACCTTGTCGGCGACGCCGCACTTCGTTGGCGGGAAATCCTGGCAGAGCCGGGCGCGCATCTGCATCTCTACGGCAAGCGGGATGCCCGCCCCGGCCGCAAGATGGGCCATGTCACGCGGCTGAAGCCGGCCCGCACATAACGTGCTTCCTTACGGAGTCGGCACTCATTCCTGCCGGCTTGTCCGGACGAATCCCGCGGCTCGTCTCCGCCCGCGATTTCTCCACGTTCTCCGGCTCTTCCGGCGTGGACAGCCGAATTGAATTCTGTTATCCGCACAACCCTTCCTGCGAGTTGAGAAACTTCGCCGGACCCGAAATCTTGACCAACCCGCTAAAGACGGACAATCACGTGCAGGTTCTCGTTCGCGACAACAATGTCGATCAGGCTCTTCGCGCCCTCAAGAAAAAGATGCAGCGCGAAGGCATTTTCCGGGAGATGAAGCTCCGCGGTCATTACGAGAAGCCTTCCGAGAAGAAGGCGCGCGAGAAGGCGGAAGCCGTCCGCCGCGCCCGCAAGCTGGTCCGCAAGAAGCTGCAGCGCGAGGGCCTTCTGCCCGCGCCGGTGAAACCCAAGCGCCCCTGATCTCCGGCTGAGGGCGGCCGCTTTGGCCGCTTCGCACGGATGCATCATGTCGAAACAGCGCCTGGAGCCTCTCCGGGCGTTGTTGCTTTTTCGGCGGCGTTAACCAAAGCTTGGCAGGATGCAGGCGTTCTCGCGTGAAGGGGCGCTGTCGGCTGGGGAGCGCAATCAGGTCATGACGACCAACGGGGTCGAGCATGGCAGTCGAGGCACAGAACCGGGACCGATGAGGCAGAGCATGTTTCGAGGCAAGAGCTGGCTGGCTGCAGCCGGCATCGCCGTCGCGCTGGCAGGATGCGACACCGTTTCCAATCTGGGCTCACAGAGCGCAATTGCTGAAGTCGATGCGGAATCATCCGCCAATGCGAGCGTGAATATCGGCTCGCTCAGCGAGGTCATCAACCGCAACCCCAACGATCCGCAGGCCTATAACACCCGCGGCGCGGCCTATGCCCGTGCCGGCCGCTACTCCGACGCGATCTCCGATTTCACCAAGGCGGTGCAGATCGACCCGAACCTCGCCTCGGCCTATACCAATCGCGCATTGGCGCTGCGCCAGAGCGGCCGCAATGACGCGGCGATGGCAGACTTCAACCGCGCCACCACAGCCAACCCGAACTATGCCCCGGCCTATATCGGGCGTGCCAACCTGCTGCGCCAGCAGGGCAACAGTCAGCAGGCGCTGTCCGACCTCAACACCGCGATCCGCCTGAATCCAGAATCGGCCGAAGCCTTCCATGCCCGTGGTCTGGTCTATCAGAAGGAAGGCCAGCACCAGCATGCGATCACCGATTTCGACTCGGTCATCGATCGCAATCCCTATAACGCCCCGCCCTATACGGCCCGCGGCCAGAGCCTGATCGCGGTCGGAAAGTTCGAGCAGGCGATCGAGGACTTCACGGCTTCGCTCAATGTCGACAACCGCAACGCCGAAGCCTGGGCCGGTCGCGGACTCGCCAGCGAAAAGCTCGGCAAGAAGACTGAAGCGGCCGAGAACTATCAGCGCGCCCTGAGCCTGGACAGCAACAATGCAACCGCCCGCGCCGGCCAGGCGCGCCTCGGCGGAGGCAGCCTCTTCCGCTGACCATAACGCCAGGCCGCCGCGCTACTCGACGGCGCGGCTTTCTTGGCCGGCAACGGCACCGTTCGTCAGATTGGCCAGGAAGCCCCGGATCTCGGGCAGCGAACCATGCGCCGGCAGGTCCTGGTGGCCACCGCTGGAAAAGCGGACGAAGCGCTTGGGCATGTTCGCCATGTCGTAGAGTGCCTGCCCCTGCGCGAAGGGAATGACGGCATCGCGGCCACCGTGCAACACCAGCAGTGGCGCGGTGACGCGGCCGATGACGGCGTCCGACCGGAACTGATCCTTCATCAGCCAGCCGATTGGTGCGAAGGGATAGGCGAGTTGCGCCACTGCAGCTGCCGACAGATAGGGCGCCTCGAGTATCACGGCCTTGAGCGGGCGCTCCGCTGCAAGCTTGAGCACAACACCGGTGCCCAGGGATTCGCCATAGCCAACCAGCCGATCGGCGCCAAAGCGTGAGACGGCAGCGTCATAGGCCGCACGCGCATCGAGCAGCAGGCCCTCTTCCGACGGCGCGCCGCTCGACCCGCCATAGCCGCGATAATTCACGGCGAAGAGCCCGGTCCCGTCCTCGGTCAGGCCACGGAAGCGCGCCTGGCGGGCGGATCTCGCGAAATTGCCGGCATTGCCGTGGAAGAACAGCAGCACCGGCTTGCCCTCGCGCGGCGACACCACCCAGGCGATCAGCCGCTCGCCATCGGCAGCAGTTAGCGTCGTCTCCTCGACACCTGGCAGATTGGCCGCAGCGATGTCTGCACGTGTCGGGTCGCGCGGATACAAAAGCTCGCGCTGCTCGACATAGAGCAGCGCCAGAAAGGTCAGATAGAGGACAAGCCCAGCGAGCGCGAGAAGGCGAATGAGCTTCATGCCGATCATGGTCCCCGATCACCGCGGCGGCACGGCCACGCTCAGTCCAGCACCTTCATCATGTCCACGGAGGCCGTCTCGAAGCCTGCGCGGCGATAAGCCCTGAGCGCGAGGTCATTGCCCTCCAGCACACCGAGATGGAGGACCTTGCGCCCCGTCGCCCGCGCAAAGCGCTCGGCTTCCGCCAGCAGGATCTGACCGATGCCGGTCCCACGCTCCGCGGCGCCAACGACGATATTCTCGATATAGACGTGATCGCGCAGGTGCTCGTGTACGAACGGGCCGGTCCGGGCAAGCTGCAGCGCGAGATAGCCGACGACGCGGCCATCGCTCTCGGCGACCATCAGCACACCCCCGGTCTCGTCCGCCTTCTCACGATCATCTGCCAGGCAGGCGGCGGCCACCTCCGGCCCGGTCCCGCGCGCCGGACTCAGGCCCGCCTCATGGGCGGTCAGCTCCAGCAGCAGCGCCAGCACGGCGGGACGGTCCGCCTCCGCCATCGGTCTGATCGTGATGCCCACCGTTTGAAACTCCAAAAGAAAAGGGCCAGCGAGACGCCGGCCCCTCGCAACTTGCCGTGGGTCCGGCGGCTCAGTGCGCCATTGCCTTGACGATCTCGTCGGTGACCTTCTTGGCGTCCCCGAACAGCATCATCGTGTTGGGCATGAAGAACAACTCGTTCTCGACGCCGGCATATCCCGAGCCCATGCCGCGCTTGATGAAGAGCACGGTCTTGGCCTTTTCGACATCAAGGATCGGCATGCCGTAGATCGGCGACTGCGGATCGGTCTTGGCCGAAGGGTTGGTGACGTCATTGGCTCCGATGACGAAGGCCACATCCGCCTGGCCGAACTCGGAGTTGATATCCTCGAGTTCGAAAACCTCGTCATAGGGCACGTTCGCTTCGGCGAGCAGCACGTTCATGTGGCCGGGCATACGGCCAGCGACCGGGTGGATGGCGTACTTGACCTCGACGCCTTCCTTCTTCAGCGCGTCGGCCATCTCGCGCAGCGCATGCTGGGCTTGCGCCACCGCCATGCCGTAGCCCGGCACGATGATGACCTTGCCGGCATTCTTCATGATGAAGGCCGCATCGTCGGCCGAGCCCTGCTTCACCGGGCGAGCCTCTGTGGCGCCACCGGCAGGGCCAGCGGTCTCGCCGCCGAAGCCACCGAGGATGACCGAGATGAAGCTCCGGTTCATGCCCTTGCACATGATGTAGGACAGGATCGCACCGGAAGAGCCGACCAGCGCACCGGTGATGATCAGCGCCATGTTGCCGAGCGTGAAACCGATGCCCGCAGCCGCCCAGCCCGAATAGGAGTTGAGCATGGAGACCACGACCGGCATGTCCGCGCCACCGATCGGTACGATCAGCAGCACGCCGAGCGCGAAGGCGAGGAGCACGATCAGCCAGAAGGCGACGTGGCTCTCGGTCTTCAGGAAGAACAGCAGCAGCACGATGACCGCGATGCCAAGGCCGATATTGATGCCATGGCGCTGCGGCAGCATGATCGGTTTGCCGCTCATCCGCCCGTCGAGTTTCAGGAAGGCGATGATCGAGCCCGTGAAGGTGATCGCGCCGATGGCGCAGCCCAGCGCCATCTCGAACAGGCTTGCGCCCTTGATCTTGCCGACCTGACCGATGCCGAAGGCCTCCGGCGCGTAGAGCGCCGCTGCCGCGACCAGCACTGCCGCCAGACCAACCAGCGAGTGGAAGAAGGCGACGAGCTGCGGCATCTGGGTCATCTGCACGCGCCGGGCCATGTAGGCGCCGATGCCGCCGCCGATAGCGATGCCGAGAACGACCAGGAACCAGCCGGAGAAGCCGGAAGGCGGATAGAAGATCACGGTGGTGGCAATGGCGATGCCCATGCCCACCATGCCGTAGAGATTGCCCTGACGCGAGGTTGTCGGATGCGACAGGCCTCGCAGGGCCATGATGAACAGGACGCCGGAGACGACGTAGAGAAGGGCGGAGAGATTAGCGGCCATGTGCGCTCAGCCCTTCTTCTTGTACATCGAGAGCATGCGCTCGGTGACGAGGAAGCCGCCAAAGATGTTCACGGACGCCAGGACCAGCGCGACGAAGCCAAAAATCTTGGCCCAGATCGGACCATCGCCCAGAGCAGGCGCCGCATTCACGCCAACGGCGAGCAGCGCGCCGACGACGATGACGGAGGAGATCGCGTTGGTCACCGACATCAGCGGCGTGTGCAGTGCCGGCGTCACCGACCAGACGACATAGTAGCCGACGAAGACCGCGAGCACGAAGATCGCAAGCCGATAGACCGTCGGGTCCACGCCGGTAGCGGCACCGGCGGCGGCCGCAGCCTGCTCGGCATAGCGCTCCGCCAGTTCTGCAGCCTGTTTCGCGAGGGCAGCCGCCGAGCGGGCCTGCTCGAGCGCTTGTTCAGGTGTCGGATTAGCCATGGTCGGACACTCCCCCTAGCGATGCTTCAGGCCTTCGGCGCGAAATTCGGATGAACCACCGCGCCGTCCCGGGTCAGCGCAGTCGCCTTCACCAGCTCGTCGTCCCAGTTCACCGCGAGCTTCTTCTCGCCCTTGTCGATCAGCGTTTCGACGAAGGCGAAGAGATTCTTGGCGTAGAGGCTGGAGGATGTCGCAGGCAGACGCCCGGGCACATTCAGATGGCCCACGATCTTGACGCCATTCGGCGTGGTCACGATCTCGCCCGGCTTGGCGAGCTCGCAATTGCCGCCGCGCTCGACGGCGAGATCGATGATCACCGAACCCGCCTTCATGCTTTCGACCATCGCGGCGGTGATCAGCTTCGGCGCCGGGCGGCCCGGGATCAGCGCGGTCGTGATGACGATGTCCTGCTTGGCGATGTGGCCGGCGGTGAGCTCGGCCTGCTTTGCCTGGTATTCCGCGGACATTTCCTTGGCGTAGCCGCCGGCGGTCTGCGCCTGCTTGAACTCCTCGTCCTCGACGGCGAGGAATTTCGCACCGAGCGACTCGACCTGTTCCTTCGTGGCGGGGCGCACGTCGGTCGCGGTGACGATGGCGCCCAGACGCCGCGCAGTCGCGATTGCCTGCAGGCCGGCGACGCCGACGCCCATGATGAAGATCTTCGCCGCGGGAACCGTGCCTGCCGCCGTCATCATCATCGGGAGAGCCCGGCCATACTCGGCGGCGCCGTCGATCACGGCCCGATAGCCGGCGAGATTGGCCTGAGAGGACAGGACGTCCATCACCTGCGCACGGGTGATGCGCGGCATGAATTCCATGGCGAAAGCAGCGACATTGGCCTTCGCAAGGCCTTCGACTGCGGCCTCGTTACCGTAAGGATCCATGATGCCGACGACGAGCGCGCCCGCCGGCAGGCCGGCGAGTTCGCTCTCGGCCGGGCGGCGCACCTTGAGAACGATATCGGCGCCCTTCAGCGCCTCCTTGGCGTTCTTGGCGGTGGTCGCGCCGGCAGCCTGGTAGTCCGCGTCGGTAATACCGGAAGCGAGCCCCGCTCCCTTCTCCACTGCGACATCGGCCCCGAGGCCAATGAACTTGCGGACGGTTTCCGGCGTCACGGCGACGCGGGTTTCCGTCCCTTGCGTTTCGGCTGGGACAGCAATGCGCATGGCAGGCGGGGCCTTTCCGGCGTTACATCAGGAGGAGCGCGAGCAGCATCAGAACCAGCGGAACCGCCGGTGCACGCCAGGACAGCGAGGGAGCGGCAATGCCGACGCCTGTGGCGACGAGGGTCAGGAGCGTTCCGACGACCGCAGTACCCCAGGCATGCTTGGTTCCGCCCACGGCGAGCGCCGCGACGATGGCAAGGCAGGCTGCAGTGGTAACTTCGGCCATGTGGACGAAGCCGCGATAGGTCCGCTCGTGTTCCGGATAATCCATCTGCGGAGCATCGGCTGCGCTGTGTCCGTGGTGGGCCATAAAAACTGTTCCCGCATAAAAAGGTCTCATTGCCGTGTAGCGCACCAGCGAAGGGTCTGGCAACGCGTCAACACGCCATCGCCGCCTGTTTCAGGGGCATTTCAGGCAGTGAAACCGCTTGCTCTGCAAAGCCCTGGTAACAGCGGGGATGCCGGAACGAACATCCCCGTCAATGCGCAGCGGCCAATCCGGCGCGATCGAGTGCCTTCGCCTGAACGTCAGCCACATGCTCGGTCGAGAAATTCTCGATTTCCTGCTCGAACAGGCGATGGAAATTCAGCTCGGCATCGAGATGCAGGAAGACGCCGCCGAGGCCGATCGCGGCGCGGTCCATGAAGACGAATTCACGCGGCACGGTCACCGGCCCGCGCTTCTTCAGCGCCTGATGCACCTGGAAGGCCTGCTTGCGGCCATACTCCGCCGGGCTGACATCTTCGGCGATGCGCCGGGCCCTGTCCTCCAGCAACGGCCCGTAGATGAAACGCGCCCAGATGTTGAGGGTGTCGACCAACTCCTTGGTCAGCCCCTTGAAGCCCCAGGTCTCATAGGCGTGGATCACGCGCGCCTGGTCATTCTCCAGGAGGCCGCGATAGAGATCGACCACCCCGCCGACGAAGGAGGGGGGGAAGATCCGGATGCAGCCATAATCGAGCAGGTTGATGCCTTGTGGCGCACCATCCTCCGAGAACACCGTGTAGTTTCCGAGATGCGGGTCGCCGTGAATGACGCCGTGATGGCTGAAGGGGCGCCACCAGGCACGGAACATCGCGGTCGAGATCCGATCGCGGGACTCCTGCCCGTCCTGCTTATGGTCGAGGATTCGGTCACCCTCGAGCCAGTGCATGGTCAAGAGCCGGCGGGTCGACAGCCCGGCTTCCAGCGTCGGCACGCGCACGTCCGACGTCTCGGCCAGCATCGCGCGGTAAAGCGCGATATGTTTCGCCTCGCGGACGTAGTCGAGTTCCTCTCGCACCCGCGCGCCGATCTCCTTGGCGATCTCTGTGGTGTCGATCACCGGATCCATGCGTCGATGCAGCGCAAACAGGATGTCGAGCTGGGCGATATCGGCCTCGACCGCTGATTCCATATCCGGATATTGCAGTTTGCAGGCGACCGGCACGCCATCATGCGTCGTCGCCCGGTGCACCTGGCCGAGCGACGCTGCCGCCGCAGGCTTCAGGTCGAACTCGGCGAAGCGCATGCGCCATTGCGGCCCGAGCTCCGCCATCATGCGGCGCTTGACGAAGGCCGGCCCCATCGGCGGCGCCTGCGATTGCAGCTTCTGCAGCTCGGCGGCGTATTCCGGCGGCACGACGTCGGGAATGGTGGCGACGAGCTGCGCCACCTTCATGATCGGCCCCTTCAGCCCACCCAGCGCCTTGGCCAGCGCCTCGGCATTGCTGAGATTGCGGCCTTCCAGTCCGAGCAGCCGCGTCCCGGCAATGCGTGCCGCGACCCCACCGACATTCGCCCCGACGCGGGCGTAACGGGCTGCGCGGGCGGAGAAACGATTGGCTTCGCTGTCGCGTTCGGACATGTCGCTCACAGGATTGGCTGCAGGGTCGCGCCCAGGATGTAGGGCACGATCACGGCAGAACCAATGCTACATCATGCCCCGTCGGCGCAGCACGGTACCGTGCGCGCCCGGCGCCCTTCACTCGAGGAAGGCCGCAAGGTTCGCCAGCGTCGACCTCAAACCCACATCGTGGTCCTCCTGCCGGATGCCCGCGGGCACGTTCTCGCAGAGGATGGTGACCTCTGTGCCGCTCCCGACCGGAGCGAGGCTCCATGACATCGTCATCGTACCCGCGAAAGACGGATCCTCCGACACGAACTCAACCGACTGTACGATCCGCTCGTCCGGAATCAGCTCCAGAAAACGACCCTGAACGATGTCGGTGTTCTCCGAGGTCTTGCCGGCCCCTGAATGCTGCGATGCCTCATAGGTCAGGACCATGCGATAGCGTCCGCTGACCCGCGGTTCGAATGCGAGGATCTCGCCCGTCATGCCGCGTGGCGGGAGCCAGGACGCCAACGACTTGGGGTCAACGAAGGCGCGGTAGATGGCTTGTGGAGACGCTTGGACGATCCTCGAAGCGGAGTCCGTTCTCGTCCTGGCGCCAGGATTGGTCATGGCGTCCCTCCTTTCGGGCAATACACGTTGCTCTTCAACTGCGGCATCGATGCCGTCCAGAGGAGCCCAGCTTCCTCAATGCGACGTTTGCAAACTCCGTTCCGTGCAGGTGGCCAGCACCACTTGAACCTGGATTGACCATCAGTCACCTCCCGTCCAGGTTCGCTGGGTTCTATCCAACCCGCGCCGCCAGGTCGGCCCTGACATCCGCCGCACCGACAACCCGTCCACCGGCGGCTTCGACCCGTTTGACAGCTTCCGCGATCAGCGCGGCATTGTTCCGTGTCTCGCCGAAGGGCGCATCTTCCAGTCCGGCACGAACATGCACACCGCGGGCAACCGCGTGCGGGATCAGGTTGCCAAGTTCCACGCCCAGCCCCGCGATCATCACAGGCGCCTGCGGCGCAACCTCGGCAAGCAGCGCAAGATGGGCCTCGAGCGCATAGGACTTCGGCGGGAAGCCCCAGGCAAAGGCGTCCGAGAACATCAGCCGGTAGATCGGCATCGGCATGCCGGGATAGGCCTTGGCCAGCGCAGCTCCCAGGCGTGTGAAGCCTGGCTCGTAAATGGCATAGCTCGGATGGACCTTATGGCGCTGCGCCACCTCCATGCCCTCGCGAATATGCTCGCCGGGGTTCTGGTAGATGAAGCCTGCCTCGCCTTGTGGGATGCCGGCAAAGGTCGTCCAGTTGCAGGACCCGGGATCGAGCACGCCCCACTCGACCAGGCCGCGCTTCGCCAGCTCCTCCAGATGCCAGTAACGGCCGGAACCGACGATATCGCCGGCATAGCCGGAGCCGACGATCGGGATGGTCGGATAGACGATGGCATCGACCTTGGTGCGGATGCCCTCGATCGCCTGCGCATAGAGTTCCCAGTCGTCGCGCTGGCGGCCGGTCACGAGGTCGTAGACATGAAGATGGACAATGGCCGCCCCGGCCTCGACCGCCGCAATGCCGTCGGCAACAATCTCGGGGATGCTGATCGGAATGCTGGGCTGACGCTCCCTGCCCCAGGGGCCGTTGATCGCGGCTTCGATCCAGATCGGTGTGCTCACGGCGTTTCGTCCTCAGGCCAGGTGTCGGGAACCGAGCGAGCGTCCCCCTCGATATCGATGCAAGAGAGAACCGAACGTCGCCATCAGTGCAACACCACGGTGAGCAAATGAGCTCTGCTTCGGCCTTGCCAGCAGCCCGCGCCAGCACGCTAGAATGCGCAAAAGCCGGGAGGAACGGATGGGGCTCCATTTCGAGGACTTTGACCTCGACAGCAGCATCACGACCCGCGGGCGCACCGTCGGCGAGGGTGACATCACGCTGTTCGCCGGCCTTTCCGGCGATTTCAATCCGCTGCATGTCGACAGCGAGTATTGCGCAGGCACGCCCTTCGGCGAGCGCATCGCCCACGGCCCCCTGACGCTCGCCATGGCGATCGGCCTGATGTCGCAGCAGAACCTGATCGATGCCACCACCATGGGCCTGCTCGATCTGCACTGGACATTTACCGGGCCGGTGAAGGTCGGCGACACGGTCCATGCCGTCGTCACAGCCGTCGAAAGGACACCCAGCCGCAAGCCGGACCGCGGCATCGTCACCCTGCGCCTCGAGGTGCACAACCAGCGCGGCGAGCACATCCAGACCGGCCATCTCAAGCTGCTGATGAAGCGCCGCACTGGGGATCAAGGCTGATGTTGGAACGGCGCCCCAGCTATCGCGAGACCTGTGAGCGGTTCGCCTGGCAGATCCCCGAGCGGTTCAATATCGGCGTCGCAGCCTGCGACCGCCACGCGGACGGCAGTGGCAAGCCGGCGCTGATCTATGAAGACCAGGGGCACGGCGTCGCGACGATGAGTTTCGACGCGCTCAAGCTCGACACGAACCGGCTCGCCAATATGCTGCGTGCCCATGGCGTCAAACCGGGTGAGCGCGTCGGCATCCTGCTGCCGCAACGCCCGGAAACCGCGATGGCCCATCTCGCCATCTACAAGATGGGTGCGATCGCCCTGCCGCTCTTCACCCAGTTCGGACCGGATGCGCTTGAACACCGGCTGCAGCATAGCGGCGCCTGCACGCTGATCACCGATGGCGAGAACATCGTCAAGGTCGAGGCGAGCCGCGGGAGCCTGCCGGAACTCAGGCGGATCTTCCTGATCGACGGCGCAGGCCACCTCGACTTCTGGAGCGAGTTGAACAAGGCGTCCGACAGTTTCACGCCTCTCGACACCACGCCCGACGATCCGGCGCTGATCATCTACACCTCCGGCACCACGGGAAAGCCCAAGGGCGCGCTGCATGCCCACCGTGTGCTGCTCGGCCATCTGCCCGGCGTGCAATTGCCGCAGGAATTCTTCCCGCAGGCCGGCGACCTGTTCTGGACGCCGGCGGACTGGGCCTGGGCCGGCGGATTACTCGATGTTCTGCTGCCGAGCCTCTATTTCGGCGTTCCGGTGCTGGCCTCGCGTGCCCGCAAATTCGATCCCGAGGCAGCCTTCGACCTGATGGCGCGCCACAGCATCCGCAACGCCTTCCTGCCACCGACAGCGCTGAAGCTAATGCGGCAGGTTCACAATCCAAGAGAGCGCTTCGCCTATGCGATGCGCTCGATCGGCACCGGCGGCGAAACACTCGGCGCCGATATGCTAGCCTGGAGCAAGGAAACCTTCGGCTTCGAGGTCAACGAATTCTACGGCCAGACCGAAGCCAATCTGATCGTCTCCAACTGCGCCAGTCTGTTCCCGGTCAAGCCTGGCTCGATGGGGCGCGCCGTTCCCGGCCATCGCGTCGCGGTGATCTCGCCAGAGGGCGCGGTCCTGCCTGCTGGAGAGCAGGGGCTGATTGCGGTCGCGCGACCTGACCCCGTGATGATGCTGGAATACTGGCGCCAACCCGAGGCGACAACGGCGAAGTTCCTCGGCGACTGGCTCGTCACCGGCGATACCGGCGCCTGCGACGAAGACGGCTATTTCTGGTTCCAGGGCCGTGATGACGACATCATTTCCAGCGGCTCCTATCGCATTGGCCCCGGCGATATCGAGGATTGCATCATCCGCCACCCCGCCGTGCTGATGGTTGCCGTGGTCGGCAGTCCGGACCCGCTGCGGACGGAGGTGGTCAAGGCTTTTGTCCTGCCGAAACCGGAGACCACCGCCTCGGCGGCGCTCGCCGCCGAGATCCAGGACTTCGTCAAATCGCGCCTCGCCGCCTACCAGTATCCGCGCGAGATCGAGTTCGTGACGGAATTGCCGATGACCCCGACCGGCAAGATCAGGCGCAAGGATCTGCGGGACCAGGAGATCGCAAGGAAGCGGGGCGGCGAATAACCAGGCGGAGGCGGTTCAAAGCCAAATCTTCATGAGCCTCTCTTCATGAGGAAGGCCCCTGTCGCCTCGAAGAGCCCGGAGCGCGCATGTTCGAGATGCATCAGATGCGTGCCCTCGGGAATGACGACATCTCGGGTTTCACTCGTGCCAAGCCGCCCGCGCAGCCATTGCGCATCGCTGTCCCTGCACAGGCTGTCCCAGGCGCCGCGCACGATCAGGGTCGGCGCCGTGATGTGAGACGGGTCGTAGCCGAGCCGCCCCGACCAGGCCGAGGCGATATCGGCGCGAGGCCCGGAGGGAATCTTGACCGCCGGTTCAGGCCTTCTGCTTGCGGCTTGCGCATCGCTGGCGAGATAGGCTGGACCCCAGTCTGCGAGCGTGGGTTCGATCAGGACCGGGGAGTGGCCATGCGGGACGTCCTCGACGAAGCGCGCGAGCTGGTCGGCAACCGAGACGAGACGCCACGCCCCGATGCTCTCCGGCGCAAGGAAGCCTGGGGTCTTGCGTTGCGCGATAGGCCCGAACAGGACCAGTCGCTCGACACGCTCCGGATGCAGCGAGGCAAGGAGCCCGGCGACGATGCTGCCCCAGGAATGCGCGATGAGCGACACTCGGGCCCGTCCGGTTACGTCCAGCACGTGCTCGATCACCCGCGCCAGCTGTTTTGCGGCCTCTGGCGCGCGCCCGGATGGCGCATTGTCAGGCGCCTGGGCAAGGAAGCTCGCGGGCCTGTCCGAGCCGCCATAGCCCGCGAGATCAAAGCTCCAGACATCGAAACCGCGCTCCTGCAGGTCGTCCATCCAGGAACGCCCGTCGAAGCGGTATGCAACAGAAAGGGCCGACGGAAAGGTCGCGCCATGAACGTAGACGACGCTCGGCCCGGCCCCAGCCGCACGCCGGACCAGCAAGCCGGGCGTCTCGGCCGTTTCCGTCAACCGCATGACCTCGCCCGCGGCGACGGCGCGCGCTGTGTTGATCGAAGCTATGTTCATGGCTGGCTCCCGCCCTTGCTGGGTGGGCGGGAGACTGCGCCTTCGAATACGCGCTGACACCTGGAAACACTTCGGTGCCGACCGAAGGCTTCGGTGGGACTGCCTCTCTGGGCGCCTACAAGGCCTCGAGTACCAGCTCGAAGGTCATCAACACCGGATTGTCGCCGCGTCTCAGACGGCCCTGCGCCATCGCACCGGTGAAATCGACCAGCGCCACATCGATCTCTGCGGCAAGTCGCCCCTGCGCGGGTTCGATGACCCCGGCCTGAATCGCGACTTCGGTCGCGAAATTCTCGACGATCCGGCCATCCTCGAAATGCGCGCCGATGGTGCTGCCGACGCCGCCATGGATGACGGCACGCCGGATGCCGCGTTCGGCACAGAACTCTTCCAGCGCCGTGGTGAAATCGACATTCGGGCCCACACGCAGGGCGAAATAACGCCCTTCGCGCGAAGCGCCGGAGAATGGCACTGCGACCGGGCCGAACAGCTTGAAATTCGTCTCCGGATCGGGCGCGGCGGCAAAACCGGCGCCATCGAGGCCCAGCGCCGGTACGGTGACCGTTTCCGCGAGTACGGTGTCGTCCGGCAGGATATGACCGCCGCTGACCTTGCCGTCCGCTTCCGTCCAGAGCGCGTGGCAGTGGAAGAAGGGCGCTCCATCACGCATACCGAAGGTCATCGCCCCCGTCTCGACGCGCGTCACGCCGGCAGGCCGAAACGTGTCGCTATAGAAGGCGGCATGCTCCGGTGTCTTCGACAGCGCCGGCATCACATAGGCGAAGGGTCCTAGGACGAGCCCATCGACCGTGACCACGCCACTGGTGAAGCCCATTGCCGCAAAGCCGCGGCGCACCGCTTCCAGAAGCGGAAGCCCGGCCGCGAGAGACATCCTGAAGCGTCGGCCATGCGCTTCGATCCATTGAATGCGCTCAGGCGCAGCGGGACCGGGCTGGATGATCTGCCGCATCACCTTTCGCCCCGCATCCGGGCGAGTTCGCCGCGCGCTTCAAGCTCGTCCTTGACCAGCCGCTTCGGCACCTTGCCGTAACCCGACTTCGGCAGCGCCTCCCAGAACAGGAAGCGCTTCGGCATCTTGTAGCGGGCGATCTTGGTTGAGAGGAACTCGGCGAGTTCGGCCTCGCTGGCCTGCGCCCCCGAACATGCGACGCAGACGGCGATACCGATCTCGCCCCAGACCGGATCGGGCACGCCGACCACGGCCACCTCCGCGATTGCCGGATGGGTCAGGATCTTCTCCTCGATCTCGCGCGGGTAGATGTTCGAGCCGCCGGAAATGTACATATCGGACGCGCGCCCGGTAATGTAGATAAAGCCCTGTTCGTCCATGTGACCGAGGTCACCCGTACGGAACCAGCCGTCACGGAACGATTTCGCATTGGCCTCGGGGTTGTCGTAGTAGCCCGCGAACACGGCCGGGCCGACGACGCAGATTTCGCCCTGCTCCCCTGCCGCGACCTCACGCCCCTCATCATCCTGGATCTGGACCTGCATTCCCGTGCGCTCGAAGCCGCAGGTCCCGATACGCGCATTCGGGCCATCCTCGGGATCATGCAGGGCTGGCGGCAGCACCGTGATATTGCCGGTGACCTCACCGAGCCCGAAATACTGCACGATCACCTTGCCCAGCTTGGCAAGCGCCGCCTTCTGATCCTCGCGATACATAGGCGCGCCGGCATAGATGACATAGCGCAGCGAGGAGTGGTCATGCGTGTCGACGGCCGGATGCTCGACCAGCATCTTCAGGATCGTCGGCACGGTGAAGATATTGGTGATGCGGTGGCGCGCGATCAGGCGATAGGCCTCGTCGACGTCGAAACGCTCCGACGGCAGCAGGATCGTCGGCGCGCCGCGCGCCGAGATGACGAGCTGGTGCACGCCCGCGCCATGCGAGAGAGGCGCGACCACGAGCGATGCATCCGCCTCCGTCGTTCCCGGCAGCAGGTCGCAGAGATGGTTGGTGACGACGAAACCCATCTGGCCATGGGTGAGCACCGCGGCCTTCGAGCGCCCCGTGGTACCCGAGGTAAAGAAGAACCAGCAGGGATCGTCACGCTCGACCGCGGCATTCGCAACGCTTGCACCAGCATGGCGCGCGATCATCTCGCCGACCTCGGCCTCGCCAAAAGCTCCTGCCCCGATACGCCAGGTAAAGCCGAGCGCGGGTTCAGCAGTGGCGACCGCCGCAGCATGCTCCGGAAAATCGCCATGGCACAGGAAGGCCTTCGCACCGGACGCCGTCGCGAGATAGGCGACCTCGTCCGGCAGCAGCCTGAAATTGGTCGGCACCCAGACGGCACCAAGCCGAAAGGCCGCGAACATCGAGAAGAACATCGCCTCGCAGTTCTTCGAATGAACCAGGATGCGGTCCCCCTTGCCGATGCCTCGCGTCGCCAGCGCCGCGGCCAGCGCCGAAACCTGCGCATCGATCTCGGCCCATTTCCACTGCCTGTCCCCCCAGATGAAGCCAGGGCGCTGGCCGAAGCGGCGCGCATTCTGGGTGACGATATGGGCAAGGTTCATCACGCGGCGCGTCACGGGTGCGACGCCGCCGCGCGGGGCGGCCTGGCTGGCAAGGGCTTCGGTCACGTCAGACGCTCCTCGATTTTGTAATTGGGCGTGCCCCCTGCTGCGGGCTGCCGCCTTGGGATGTCTTTCGGACGAACATCTGCGCGAGCAGGCGCTCCATCCTCTCGGCCTCGGTCGAAAGGTGGCGCGCCAACTCGACCTGGCGCGCGGGAACCATGCGGCTGTCGATCGCCGCCAGGCTGAGTGCGCCGGCGACGCGGCCGTCCGGATAGCGGAAGGCGATGCCGACGCCCCAGGAACTGGCCACCAGCCGGCCGGGATTGAGCGAAAAACCACGCTCGCGGGCCAGCGCCAGATCGGCGCGGATCTCGTCAGGCGGAAAACCGGGATACTGCGTCAGCAGCGCTTTCTCGTTCGCCGCCATGACCCGCTCGACCTCGCCGTCCGGCAGCGCTGCCAACATGGCTAGCGAGCCGGCGCCGACCCCGAGCGGGTGCTGCTGGCCAGTCTGCAGCGCGTGGGTCCGGACCGGATAGGTTCCTTCCTCCCGATGCAGGCAGACCGAGTAATTCTCGCGCCGGATCGAAAGAAAGCTCGTATCCATGGTGATCTCCGACAGGCGCCTCAGGCTCTCCATGGCCAGTTCGAGCAGCCCGTGCCGGCGCGCGGCCAGCACGCCCAGCACGAAAGCCTCCTCGCCGAGGCAGTAATGCCGCGACACAGCCTCCTGCTCGACGAGTCCCGCGCGCATCAGGGCGAGCAGCAGCCGCCGCGCCGTCGGCTTGTTGAGCCCGCTTTCGATGACGATATCGCTCAGCGGCAACCCGCCCGCGGGCTCACGACCGATCAAAGCCAGGAGCCGCAAGGCCCGATCGACACTCTGCGAACCCGAGAGATCACCGGCTGATGCAACGAAATGTTCCATCCTGCGGCCTCAGAGACAGTCCATAATATGGACCCTTTGGTTGTTTTCAGTAGCCTAGTTCGGGCTCAGATAGATTGCAACGCAGGCCTGCTCGTGTATTCTTGGCCAAGTCCGCTGGATCATTCATCCACAGTATGGACCGCGCCGGGCCTCAAGAACGTTCACAAGATCGGCGCGCGGGAGGAAGGGCAGATGTTGTCACGGGATTCCGGCTGGCCGGAGGCCAACGCCATGACTGAAGCGGATATCCGCTGCGGTTCCGTTCCGACATGCGCACGCTCCGGCGTTGCCGTGCGGACGCAGGCTTGAGCCCGGGCATGGCACAGCTCAGCGAGAGCATTGTTCCTTCCGAGAACCCGCTGGATACGGATGCAATCCGCACTGGCTCGGCGATCATGCGGCCGATCGAGATGATCAGCGCCGCACTGCTGCTCCTGATCGTCGGGCTGCTGCTGCTCGGCGTCACCACGCGCTATGTCTTCTCCCTGCCGATTGTCTGGATCGACGAAGCCGCCTCGATCTCTTTCCTCTGGCTCGCCATGCTCGGCTCTGCGATCGCGATCGATCGCAACGAGCATCTCAAGCTGACGCTCTTCATCGGCATGATGCCTGAGCGCATGAGCCAGTTCGTGCAGACGCTGGCCCTGGTCGTGGTTGCCGCCTTCCTCGCGGCCATGATCCACCCGGCGATCGACTACACAATCGAGGAATCCTACGTCACCTCGGCCGCGCTCAACATTCCAAACAGCTGGCGCGTGTCGGCCATCGCATGCGGCATCACCATGATGTTCGTGCTGACGGTTCGCCATGCCATCCGCACCGCGAGGCTGCCGGACCTGATCGTCGCCGTCGCGCTCGTGGCCGGGCTCGCCGCCGCCTGCTGGGGGTTGATGCCGGTCTTCAAGGGTCTCGGCTACACCAACATCCTGATCTTCCTCGTCGTCACGGTGGCACTCTGCCTCGCTGCCGGCGTGCCGATCGCCTTCTGCTTCGGTATGGGTACGCTCGCCTTCCTCGCCTTCAGCACCAATGTCCCGATGATCGTGATGATCGGACGCATGGACGAGGGCATGTCGAGCATCATCCTGCTCTCCGTGCCGATCTTCGTGCTGCTCGGCTGCATTCTCGATGCGACCGGCATGGGCAAGGCGATTGTCGACTTCCTCGCCTCGATGCTCGGCCATGTCCGCGCCGGCATGTCCTATGTGCTGCTCGGCTCGCTCTTCCTGGTCTCGGGCATTTCGGGCTCGAAAGTCTCCGACATGGCAACGGTGGCGCCCGCGCTCTTTCCCGAGATGAAGCGCCGCGGCTACCAGCCCAAGGAGCTCATCGCCCTGCTCTCGACCGGCGCGGCCATGGCCGACACGGTGCCCCCGAGCATCGTCCTGATCGTGCTCGGCTCGGTCGCGGGCGTCTCGATCGCCGGATTGTTCAATGCCGGCTTCGGCATTGCCATGGTGCTCCTCGTCGCACTGGCGCTGCTGGCACGCTGGAAAGCCATCGGCGAAGACATGAAGGGCGTGCGGCGCGCGCCCATGGCCGTGATCGGGCGGACCGCTCTGGTCGCGGGTCCGGCTCTCGTCCTGCCCTTCCTGATCCGCGGCGTGGTCGGCGGCGGCATTGCCACCGCGACCGAGGTCTCGACCATTGCGGTGCTCTACGCCTTCGTCATCGGCATCATCCTCTATGGCGGCATCGGCCTGCGCAAATGCTACGCGATGCTGGTCGAGACGGCGGCGCTCTCGGGCGCGATCCTGATGATCCTCGGCACCGCGCTCGCCATGGCCTGGGCCCTGACCCAGACCGGCTTCGCGCGCGACCTCGCCACTTTCATGGCCGGCCTGCCGGGCGGCTGGCTGACCTTCATGGCAGTGACGATCGTCGTCTTCCTGGTTCTGGGCTGCGTGCTCGAAGGCCTGCCCGCGATCGTGTTGATGGCGCCGCTGATGTTCCCGATCGCCAAGAATCTCGGCATCAACGATGTGCACTATTCGATGGTGGTGGTCACGGCGATGAATATCGGCCTGATGACCCCCCCGATCGGAATCGGCTTCTACATCGCCTGCAAGATCGGCAATGTCTCGCCGGATGAGGCGATGGGCGCGATCTGGCCCTATCTCGTCGCGCTGCTGATCGGCCTTGTCGTCATTGCAGTCGTGCCCGGCCTGTCGACCTGGGTGCTCTGATGCTCCGGCATGGTCGCCACCATCGCAGTGAGGGTTGCAGGGCTGCGGTCCGGAACGCGAGAATTTAGGATAACCGAGATCCCGTCGTCGCGAAGCAAACCAGCGGCGGCGTGAAAGCAACATCGACAGGGAGAGAAACGCTCATGACCATCTCACGCCGCACTCTGCTGCAGGGCACCGCCGCTGCCGCCACCATCGGCTCCTTCCATATCGGCAGGGCCGAGGCGCAGACCGCCGAATTCACCTACAAATACGCCAACAACCTGCCCGTCGCGCACCCGATGAATATCCGCGCCAACGAAGCGGCAGAGAAGATCAAGCAGGACACCAAGGGCCGGGTCGTCATCCAGATCTTCCCGAACAATCAGCTCGGTTCCGACACCGACATGCTGAGCCAGGTCCGTTCGGGCGGCGTCGAGTTCTTCACGCTCTCGCCGCTGATCCTCTCGACACTGGTTCCGAACGCCTCGCTCAGCGGCATCGGCTTCGCCTTCCCGAACTATGATGCGGTCTGGAAGGCCCTGGACGGTGAGCTCGGCGCCTATGTCCGCGGCCAGATCGGCAAGGCCAATCTCGTCGTCATGGACAAGATCTGGGACAACGGCTTCCGCCAGATGACGAGCTCGAAGGGCCCGATCAACACACCCGACGATCTCAAGGGCTTCAAGATCCGCGTGCCGGTCAGCCCGCTCTGGACCTCGATGTTCACCGCCTTCCAGTCGGCCCCGGCCAGCATCAACTTCGCCGAGGTCTACACCGCCCTGCAGACCAAGGTGGTCGATGGCCAGGAGAATCCGCTGGCGATCATCGCCACTGCCAAGCTGTTCGAGGTGCAGAAGTACCTCTCCATGACCAACCACATGTGGGACGGCTTCTGGTTCCTGGCGAACCGTCGCGCCTGGGAGAAGCTGCCGGAGGATCTGCGCAAGATCGTCGCCAAGAACCTCGACGACGCAGCCCTGCTCGAGCGCGCCGACGTCGCCAAGCTCAATGCCGGCCTCAAGGACGAACTCGTCTCGAAGGGCATGGTCATCAACGACACCCAGGCAGCTCCCTTCCGCGAGGCGCTTCGCAAGGCCGGCTTCTATGCCGACTGGAAGAAGAAGTATGGCGACGAGGCCTGGGCCATTCTCGAGAAGGCCGTTGGCAGCAGCCTGAGCTGAGCCGGCCCGCTCATCTTTCAAGCCCGGCGGTGCAACAGCGCTGCCGGGCTTTCATTTGAACCACTCGCCACCTGAAGGAAGCACGTCATGGCCGACCGGCTGAAGGGCAAGACCGCGATCGTTTTCGGTGCCGGCTCCTCAGGCCCGGGCTGGGGCAATGGCAAGGCCGCAGCGGTCGCCTATGCGCGAGAGGGCACCAGGGTCATCTGCATCGACCTCGTCCAGGCTGCTGCCGACGAGACAGCGGCCATCATCAGCGAGGAGGGCGGCGAAGCGCTCGCGATCGCAGCCGATGTGACTGAGCAGGGCTCGGTCGATGACGCCGTCGCGACCACCATGGCGCGCTTCGGCGGCATCCAGATTCTGCACAACAATGTCGGCGTGACCCATATGGGTGGACCGGTCGAACTCAGCGAGGAGAAGTTTCGGGCTGCGCTCGATCTGAATCTCGGCTCGGTCTATCGCACGGCCAAGGCGGTCATCCCGGCGATGCTTGCGAGCGGCGGCGGCGCGATCGTCAACATCTCCTCGCTCGCCGCGATCCGCTGGACCGGCTACCCCTACTTTGCCTATTACGCCACCAAGGCAGCGGTGAACCAGGCGACGATCGCGCTCGCCATGCAATATGCCCGGCAGAACATCCGGGCGAACTGCATCATGCCGGGCCTGATCGACACGCCGCTGATCTACAAGCAGATCTCGGGTCAGTATGCCTCGGTCGACGAGATGGTCGCTGCCCGCAACGCCGCCGTACCGATGGGCAAGATGGGCACGGCCTGGGATATTGCTGCGGCCGCCGTGTTCCTGGCCTCGGACGAAGCAGCCTTCATCACCGGAGTTTGCCTGCCCGTCGATGGCGGTCAGAGCTGCGCAGTCGCAGCCTTCCCGAGCTGACACCTGGATCATCGGACCGGATACCGTACCGGCTCCGATGATCTGACCTTCTGTGCTTGCATCCGCTTTCCCGAGGACCGCAGYCCACGTTTCGGGCCGATGCTTTAGACGAGCGCCGACTGCATCTCGATCTGATAGCCCTCCGGATCATCGAACACGAATGCCCGGATCCGGAGTGCTTCATGGCTGCGCGGCGGCTTCAGCGCGGAGACGCCGACGCTCTCGACATAGGCATGCCAGCCGTCGACATCAGCGACGCGGATGCAGATCTGCACCGGCTTGACCGGGTGGGCGCGATGACTGCCCCGGCTCTCGTCGACGAGGCCGACATAGCCCCCCTCGGTGATGCGGTAGATCTTCGACCAGCCCTGATCGATCGTAAGTTCGAGCCCGAGCACGTCCTCGTAGAAGCGCATCGCCTGCGGCAGATCGCGATAATAGAGGAAGGTGATGAGCTTCTGGGTCGCGTCATGCGACGGTCTTGCAATCGTCAAGGTTTGCCTCCGAACCGCGCTGCCATTTGCCCATCTCCAGGTTTGGCAGCGGGGTCGTCAAGCGGCGGCCAGAGCGTGATCGCGACCAGCAGCGCCGGACGCGGTAGGAAACAGGGTATGATCGCGCGAGATGGCCACGAAAGCGAAGCGGAGCTCACCGGCAGCGCAATCAGCTCGACATCCGCGCCCGCTTGATCGGCCCGTAGGAATAGCGCGTCATGATCTCCAGCACATCGCAGAACGAGTGACAGCCGCTCGGCGAAGAGCGTGACGCGGTCCGTTTTGGCGGCGCCGGCCAATACCACGTTCTCCGATCGCGATCTTCAGTAGCCAATGCTTCAGTAGCTCATGTTTCAGTAGCTCATGGCCCGGTTGCGGGCGTTCCCGATATGCGCGCTCATCTCGGCTGCCGCCCGTTCGGGGTCGCGCGCCTCGATGGCCGCGATGATCTTCAGGTGGTCCTGCATCACCGGAACCAGGATGTGGTTCTGGATGCGCGTCTCGTACTGGCGGATTAGCCTGATCTTCAGCCAGGTGACGCGGAAGGCCTTGGAGACGATGTCGTTGTCGAGGTGATCGATGATCGCCTCATGCATCAGCCGGTCTACATCCTCGGCGTCCTCGATCAGCATCTCGTCGCCACCCGCCTCGGCCCTCCGGATGATCGCTTCGTGGCGTTCACGCTGTTCGGCGATCTCTTCGTCCGTCGCCGTTTTCGCGTAGAGCGCAGTCGCTTCCTTTTCGAGGAAGAGCCGGAACTGGAACGCATTGCGGATCAGGTTGAGATCGACATGGGCAACCTGCATGCCGCGCTGCGGCACGGTCTTGATCAGACCTTCCGCCTCGAGGCGCGGGATCAGTTCGCGAATGGCACCGAGCGGCAGGCCAGTCATCGCCACGAGCTCGCGCTGGGTGACGAACTGGCCTGGCTTGATCTCTCGCGCCAGCAGCCGCTCGGTGAAGCTGACATAGGCCTTGTCCCGCAGCTTCAGCGGTTCGCCGTCGCGCTCCTGATCGTTCTCGCCCATGCGCTCCTGTTCCTCTCGTGGCTCCTCAGGCGGCCTTGGCCCGCGTAATCGTGTCGAAGGCTGCGAACAAGCGCTGTCGCTGCGCCTCGCTCAAAGCCTCGAGCGGCGGGCGCATCGCGCTATAGCCCTTGTCGCCATGCAGATGGCCGACCAAGGCCTTGACTGCCGGCAGGACCGGATAGCTGCAGACCTCGTCGACCAGCGCATTCACCACCGGGCTCTCCGTCCCTTCATAGACCATCGGCCGAAGCAGCCCCGGAACCAGATTGGCGACGCCGCAGATCGAACCCTGAGCCCCGGCCCTCACCGCGCGGGCGAGCAGCCGTTCGTCACCGACCAGGATGGCAAGCTCACCGTGAGCTTTGAGCAGGGCTTCGGTATTCGCATAGCTGCCCGAGGAATCCTTCACCCCGGTGACGATGCCCGGAAACGCCTTCTTCAGCCGCTCGACCAGCCCGACGCTGATATCGACCGCCGTGACCGAGGGGATGTGGTAGAGGATGGTGTTGCGGGCGGACGGCCCCAGCTTCTCGAAGAACTGCGAGAACCAGACAAAGAGGCCCTCGTCGCTGACGCCCTTGAAATAGAAGGGCGGCGCGACCAGCAGGCCCTTGGCGCCGATATCGAGCGCGACCTTGGCCTGCTCGATCGATTCATGCAGCGAGGCGGCGGCGACGCCGGCATAGATTTGCGTGCCAGGATCGATGCCGGCACCGACCAGCGCGCCCAGCATCGCGGTACGCGCCGGCAGGCCAAGCGCCGCCCCCTCGCCCGTCGTGCCAAACAGCGTGACGGAGTCACAGCCCTCGGCCAGCACGTGGCGCGCATGCTTGACGAGGCGCGGCAGATCGACGGCTCCGCCCTCCCGCATCGGCGTCGTGATGGCGCAGGAAAGGCCAAAGCGGTTCGGGTCGATAGCCATCGGAGGGAGCTTTCCTGAGATATGAATGTCTGACATGTTAGTTTGCAGTCAAAACTGACGCAAGGTCGGGAAGACACGGAAATCGGGGTGCGGCTCAGCCATCCTTCAGCCCCCCGGCCGACAATCCAGCGACGATCTGACGCTGGGCCAGCACCGTCAGCAGCAACACTGGCAGCGTCACCAGCAGCGCGGCAGCGGCGAGCGGCCCCCAGGAAATCTGCTCGAAGGTCAGGGAGTTGTAGACGGCAGACGGCAAGGTACGGCTGTTCTTGCCGCCGAGCACGACCGAGAAGATGAAGTTGTTCCAGGAGAAGATGAAGGCGAGGATGCCGCCGACCACGATGCCGGGCCGCGCCAGCGGCAGCGCGACATGACGAAAGGCCTGCCAGGTCGTCGCACCGTCGATGCGCGCCGCATCCTCCAGTTCCATCGGCACATTCTCGAAATAGCCGATCATGATCCAGACGATGATCGGAATGGTGATGACGAGATGCGTGATCACCAGCGCCGTGATGCTGCCGACGAGCCCGGTCATCTGGAACAGCAGGAAGAGCGGGATCAGGTAGGACAAGGCCGGTGTCATGCGGGCGACCAGGATCAGGATCGCGAACTTCGTCGCCTTGCCGCGGGCGATGCCGTAGCCCGCTGGCACGCCGACCCCAAGCCCGATCAGCACAGCCCCGCCCGTGACCAGGATCGAATTCCAGAGATAGAGCGCGAAGTTGTTCTTCTCGAAGACGTCGAGATAGTTCGCCAGCGTCGGCGGGTTCGGGATGAAGACCGGCGGGAAAGCGGTGTTGTCGAGTTCGTTCTTGAACGAGAGCGACAGCATCCAGAGGAAGACGAGGACGGCCGGCGAAACCAGTACGAAGACCGAAAGCGCAAAGCCGATCTTGGAGGCGAGCCGCTTCATTCCGCGTTCCACTTCGACTTCTGGCGCGCGTAGAGAAGCAGCAGCGAGAGAATGATGATGATGACGAAGAAGATCACCACCACGGCCGAGGCGTAGCCGATCTTGTAGAACTGGAAGGCCTGCAGATAGAGGAAGATGTTGAGCGTTTCGGACGCCGTACCCGGCCCGCCCTGGGTGATCACGAAGATCGTGTCGAAGGCCTTCAGCGCGTCGATGGTGCGGATCACGATCGCCACCATGATGAAGGGCCAGACCAGCGGCAGCGTGATGTGGCGGAACATGTGCCAGGAATTGGCGCCGTCGATCAGCGCGGATTCATAGGGTTCCTTCGGCAAGCCGGCCAGACCGCCGAGCACGATCAGCATGACGAGCGGCGTCCAGTGCCAGACTTCGACCAGGATCAGCGTCGGGATCACGGTATGGGGGTCGTAGACCCAGGGCTGGGGTCCAACCCCGACGAGCGATAGCAGGTAGTTCAGCACGCCAAGCTGCGGGTGGAACATCATCGTCCAGACCAGTGCGACAGCGACGGGCGTCGCCATCATCGGCATCACGAAGATGGTGCGCAGCAGCCCCCGGAACGGGAACTCGCGGTGGAAGACCAGGGCCGCCGCCGTGCCGAAGACGATCGGCAGCACCACGGCGAGGACCGTGAAATAGGCGGTATGCCCCATCGATTCGAGGAAGCGCGTATCGCGCAACAGCTCCGAGAAGTTCTGCAGGCCGACGAATTCGGGGCCTCCGCCGATCTTCCAGTCATGGCCCGACATATAGAGCGTGAACAGCCACGGGAAGACGATCACCCCGAGGATGACCAGCACGGCGGGCAACGAGAACAGCCAGTAGCGCGGCGTAAAATCCGCTGAATGTCTCGCAGGCAGCACCTTGGGCGTCGCGAGATCCGCTGGCATGGCGGTTGAGTTGGTCATGCTCTGCGCTTTGCTGAAAACGGTTTGTCATGCCCGCCCTGTGGCGGGCATGTGCGTCGTGAACATCGCCCTCCCCGAACGGGGAAGGCCATCATGGCCAGGGCATGCCCGGCCATGATGGTGATGGTCGTCAGCCCTGTTCGCTCTTGACCAGGACCGGCGCGAAGGTTTCGGTCGCCTTCTTCAACTCCGCAGCGACATCGGCACCGCCGAGCGCATTGGTCAGCGCCACGCCGAAGACATCGCGGAATTCGGTCACCGGAACGATCTGCGGCAGCGCAGCGCGGGCGACCTTGGCTGAACCCAGCAGACACTCGAAATATTGCTTGCCGAATTTCGACTGCGAGATGGTCTCGGTGTCGAGATAGGCCGAGGCACGCCCGGGCGCTCCGGCGCCGGCCTTGAGCATCGCGATCTGCTGCGCCTTGCTTGTCATGAACTGGAGATAGAGCCACGCGGCCTGCTTCTTCTGCGAGCCGCGCGAAATGCCCATGCCATCGGCGAACATCCCGGCATGATGCGCCTTCGGCCCGGGCGGCGTGATGCCATAGCCGACCTTGCCGACGATACGCGACTTCGTCGGGTCCTCGAGCGGCGTGGCAAAGCCGATGCCGTCGAGCCACATCGCGGCGCGACCCTGCATGAAGGTGGTCTGGCATTCATTCCAGTTGAAGCCGACCTGACCGGCCGGGCCAGTCTCCTTGTTCAGCTTCTTGTAGAGTTCGCCGGCCCAGGCCGCCTCGGGCGTATCGGTGAGCAGCTTGCCCTGGGGCGAGGTGGTCTCGATGCCCTGGCCCAGCAGCAGGCTGGCCCAGACCGGGACGTTGGCGTTCTTCAGGCCGCGCGAGACGAAGCCTGCGATGCCCTTGGCCGGATCATGCAGCTTGGCCGCGACCGTGGCGATCTCGTCCATCGTCTTGGGATAGGCCACGCCCTTCGCGTCGAAGAGCTCCTTGTTGTAGTAGATCATCCAGTAATCGACGAAGAACGGGATCGTATCGAGCGATCCGTCGGCCTGGCGCGCATAGGCGACCGGTCCCGCGCCAAAATCATCGAAGTTGAAGTCCGGCGAGGTCAGCGAGGCGTCCTTGATGAAGGGCGTCAGATCCTCGAACCACTTGCCCTTGGCGGCCATGCGCTTCTGCACATGCAGCGAGATGCCGCTGACGTCGAAGCTCGGCTTGCCCGAGGCAAACTCGATTACCGCCTTCTGGCGCTGCTGCTGCTCCGGCACCTGTTCGGCCGAGACCTTGATTCCGGTGAGCTCGGTGAACTCCTTCTCGGCCGCCTGCATCAGGTCGGAACGCGGGTTCTTCACCAACAGCACATCGATCGTCGTGCCGGCAAAGCGCTTCCAGTTGAAGGCGGCCTGCGCATGGGCTTCGCGCAGAACCATCGGCGAACCGACGGCGCCCGCTGCGCCCAACGCTGCGGCCCCGCGCAGAAGCGCGCGCCGGCTCGGCCTCAGAATGCTGTCTGTCATGATTGTCCTCCCTGTGGACGCGGATTGCGGCCCGTTGACGAGCCTGCCTGTTTATCCGGCTGTGCGCCGGTCCCGTCGAGACTTTGCCCTTCGGATCCGGCGCTGACGCTAATCGCGTTCGAGGTCGGTTGCAAGCTGACATGTTGGCGTGCACATAGTCACTGCAGCACATTCCTGGACCCGCATCCATGCCCGCAATTGCGCCGCCCCTCCCCTCGCGAAACCTTGGCCGCACCGGACTGAAGGTCTCGATACTCGGCTTCGGCGGGGCGCCCCTCGGTGATCTCTATGCACGGCTCGACGAGGCTCAGGCCGTCGCAACGGTAGAGGCTGCCGTCGCCAGTGGTGTCACCCTGATCGATACCTCGCCACTCTATGGTCACGGATTGTCCGAGCATCGCATCGGTGCGGCATTGCGCCGGGTCGACCGCGAGAATGTGCTGCTCTCCAGCAAGGTTGGCCGCGTCGCACAGCCCTTCATGGGGCGCGGCAACGGCTCGGGCTATCTGGGCGGCCTGCCGCATGGCATGCGTTTCGACTATTCCTATGACGGGACCATGCGCTCGCTCGAACAATCCGCCCTCCGGCTGGGCACGGACCATATCGATATCGTCCTGATCCATGACGTCGACATCTGGACCCATGGCGCGGACGGCATCGAGAACCGGTTCTTCGAGGCAATGGCCGGCGCCTACCGCGCGCTCGACAAATTGCGGGCGGCCGGTACGGTCAAGGCGATCGGAGTCGGGGTCAATGAAGCGGAGATGTGCGAGCGCTTTGCCCATGCCGGCGACTTCGACACGATGCTGCTGGCCGGCCGCTATTCGCTGTTGGAACAGCCGGCGCTCGTATCCTTCATGTCGCTCGCGCAGAAGAAGGGCATCGGCCTGATGCTCGGCGGCGTCTTCAATTCCGGCATCCTGGCCACCGGCCCCGTCGCTGGCGCCAAGTACAATTACAAGCCGGCTCCGCCCGAGATCCTCGCGCGGGTTGCCGCCATCGAGACGATCTGCCGGCGCCATGAGGTGCCACTGCGCCGTGCGGCGCTGCAGTTCCCGCTGGGCCACCCCGCCGTTTCCAGCGTCGTCATGGGGGCGGTCTCACCCACGGAGGTCGCCGACCAGCTTGCCGAAATCGCCGCGCCGGTTCCGTCCGAGCTCTGGAGCGCGCTCAAGGCCGAAGGCCTGCTCGGTGCTGACGTTCCTGTGCCGGAATAGCCCGATGCGGATCGACGCCCATCAGCATTACTGGCGGCTCTCACGCGGCGACTATGGCTGGCTGACCCCGGCACTGGGCCCGATTTATCGCGACTTCGGTCCACCGGACCTGGCGCCGCTGCTGGCACGGCACGGCATCGCGCGCACCATCCTGGTCCAGGCCGCGCCGACCGAGGCAGAGACGGCATTCCTGCTCGGCATCGCAGAGCACGACCAAAGCGTCGCCGGCGTCGTCGGCTGGTGTGATTTCGATGCGCTCGATGCGTCCGAGCGGATTGCCCGCCTGAGCGGCAATCCGCTGCTGGTCGGGCTCAGGCCCATGGTCCACGACATTCCCGACGAGAACTGGCTGGCCCGCCCTTCCCTTGCGCCCGCCTTCGCAGCGGTGGCAGCCCATGACCTCGTCTTCGACGCGCTGCTGCGACCGCAGCACATTGCGCCACTATTGGCCGTTCTCGATCGACATCCGACGCTCGCCGTCGTTGTCGACCATGCCGCCAAGCCGGATCTCATCAGTGGGGAGATCGCGAATTGGCGCGAGGATATCGCCGCAGTCGCCGCGCGGCCCCAGACCTTCTGCAAGATCTCCGGCCTCGTCACCGAAGCCTCGGCCGGCTGGACGACCGAGACCCTGCGCCCGGCCGTTTCGCATCTGCTCGCCGTCTTCGGTCCCGATCGCCTGATCTGGGGCAGCGACTGGCCCGTCGTCACCTTGCGAGCCGACTATTCCCGCTGGTTCGAAACCGTCGCGGAATTGCTGGCGCCCCTGCCCGAAGCCGATCGCGCCGCGATCATGGGCGGCAATGCCCAGAGGCTCTATCTCTCCCACCGAGGACGCAACTGATATGCTGAAGGGCATCGACCCCGTCTTGAGCGCCGATCTGCTCTGGGTTCTGGCCGCGATGGGCCATGGCGACGATCTGGCCATTGTCGATGCCAATCATCCGGCCGATACCGTTGCCAGCGCGACCGCCAGCGGAAGGCTGATCCGACTGCCCGGCCTTTCGATGGCCCGCGCGACCCGCGCCATCCTCTCCGTCCTGCCAATCGACGATTTCGAGCCCGGCTCGCTGCGTCGCATGGAGGTTGTCGGCAAGCCTGACGAGATCCCGCCGGTCCAGGCCGAGGTTCAGGCCGAAATCGACCGCGCCATGGGAGAGCCCGTGCCATGCCTCGGCATCGAGCGTTTCGCCTTCTATGCCGTGGCGAAGACGAGCTTCGCTGTCGTCCAGGTCGGCGACCCGCGGCCCTATGGCTGCTTCCTGCTGCGCAAGGGCGTCATCGCGGGGCTTCCAGGCTGAGCCCGCACGAGGGTTGGCAAGCGCGCCTGCACCGCTCAGGATCGTGACGCCGTCGGCGCGGCTTCGACAGACTGCGCTGGCGTGCCTGGAGGATGGCTTCATGGCCCGCGCGAACGCCCATATCGGCACGACGAATTTTGCGACGACGATCAGAATGGGCGGCCGTACGCTGGTTGCCGACGAACCGGCCGCCTTGGGCGGAGCCGATGCCGGGCCAGCGCCCTATGACCTGCTGCTCGCCAGCCTCGGCGCCTGCACGGCCATCACCTTGCGGATGTATGCCGAGCGCAAGCAGTGGAGCCTTCAGGCTGTCGATATCGATCTGCACCACGTCAAGGTCGAGAACCGTTCAAAGATCGAACGTGTCATCACGCTGACGGGCGATCTGTCTGAGGATCAGCGGATGCGCCTCGCCGATGTCGCCGAGCGTACACCCGTGACCCTGACGCTGAAGGCCGGCGCCGATATTGCGACAAGACTGTCGGACGGTTGACACCCTCGTGAGTCCGTTTCCGTTCCGGCACCCACGCCGCTAGAAGAACCACGCTGAGCGATCGGTCACGCCCGTGCGCCCTTGGCACGATCCAGTTCAACCGAGCCCCCCTGCTGCGAGCCTGCCCATGCCTGTCACTCTCCTCTATCTCGCCGAAGCCGACATCGCCGGGCTCGAACTCGATCCGGCGCTCGCCCGCGCGGCGGTGAGGACGATCTTCAAGGCTCATCACGACGGCCAGACGCTGAGCAAGCCCAAGCTTGCGCTCGAGATCGGCCCCGGCCACGCCTTCCAGTCGCTTTGCGCGGCCTCGCCCGAGATCGGCATGGCAGCGACGAAATGGCTCGGCATGGCGCCCGCCGCGAATGGAGCGGGCACGCCCGGCATCCACGCCATGATTGCACTCAACGACTATGCATCCGGCACGTTGTTGGCCATCCTCGATGGCAACCTCGTCACGGCGATCCGCACGGCGGCCATGTCCGCGGCAGCGGGCGCGTTCCTGGCACGGCCGGAAAGCCGCACCATCGGCTTCATCGGCTGCGGCCTGCAGGCTCGCTCGCATCTTGCCGCGTTCAAGTCCCTGCTGCCCGGCCTGACCGAGCTTCGCGCTTTCGGCCGAAGCCGTCGGACCACCGACGTCTTCATAGAGCACGCCCGCGAGCAGGGCCTTGCGGCGAAGGCCCATGATGACGCCGGCGACGTCGTTCACAGCAGCGACGTGATCATCACCTCCGTGCCCATGCAGCCCGGTTTCGCGCCCTTCCTCGATCCTGCCTGGTTGAAGCCGGGCGCCTTCGTTGCTGCCGTCGACGTCGCCCGCAGCTGGCTGCCGGATGGCTTGCGCAAGCTCGACCTCTTGGCCACCGACGATCACCAGCAACAGGCGGAGAGCCCACCGATCGCTCGGGATGTCGGCCCGCTCGGCAGCTTCGATGCCGACCTGACGGAACTTGCCGGCGGGGTCCGGCCCGGACGCCTCGACGCGGAGCAGCGCGCCATGTTCATTTTCCGCGGCTTCGCGCTCGCCGATCTCGCCGTGGCGGCTACCGTCTATCGCGCGGCCCTGGCCAGAGGAGCCGGCCTGCGCCTCCCGCGCTGAGACTGCGTCTGCAAACAGGAAGACAAGGCAACGGAGCTCTGCTAGCGTCACATATTCATCCATAGGAATATGTGAGATCTTCAATGCTTGACCGGCGCGCCTTTACTCTCGGAGCCAGTCTGACGGCGGCGGCCTCGTTCTGCGGCGGTGCGGCACGAGCCCAGGTCGTGGCGCGGGCCGGACTCGGCAAGGCCGAGATCCTGGTGCTGAGCGATGGGGGCTTCCAGCTGCCGCTCTCGATGATCGCGCGCGATACGCCGCTGCCCCAGCTCGAGGCGATGACCGGCAGCAAGGGGCCAGCCGAGACCGTGCTGAACGTCACCTGCCTGAAGCGCGGCAGCGAGACGATCCTGTTCGATTGCGGCGCCGGCGCGCACTTTCTCGCCGGCAGCGGCAAGCTCGCGGCAAGCCTGGAGGCCGCCGGTATCGCGCCCGACAGTGTGAGCCATGTCGTCTTCACCCATTTGCACCCGGACCATCTCTGGGGGGCGCTCGACGAGTTCGACAGCCCGGCATTCCCGAGTGCGACCTGGCTGGCGGCCCGCGACGAGGTGGCGTTCTGGACTGATGCCAAGGTCTATGAGCGTCTCTCCGAAGACCGGCACGCCTTTGCAGCCGGCGCACAGCGCGTACTTAAGGGTCTCCAGGACGGGCTGAAGACCTTCGCCGCAGGCGAGGAAGTGCTGCCGGGAATCGCGGCTGTCGCGACGCCCGGCCATACGCCGGGACATGTCTCCTTCGAGATCAAGGACGGCAGCGACAGGCTGCTCGTGCTGGGCGACGCGGCGACGCATCCGGTCGCATCCTTCGCACATCCGGAATGGCGCCCAGCGTCCGATCATGACCCGGATCAGGCGGTCCAGACCCGCAAGACCGTGCTTGGCCGGGCCGCCGACGAGAAGCTGCGGGTGATTGGCTATCATCTGCCAAAGGGCGGGATCGGTACGGTCGAGCGCACCGGGCAGGCCTTCCGCTTCATCCCGTCCGCGGCCTGATCGGCGGAAGAACGCTCAATCGCAGCGACGGCGGCGCCCGAAGCGTTCGGCCAGCATCTCGCTCACCGAGCCCTCGACGAGAATTGCGATACCGATGCGGGCGCCGAGCATCATGCCGGCGACCGCCAGCGGCCAGGACAGCGCCATCAGCGAGCCAGCCGTGACGCCCTGCCCGATGGTGCAGCCGCCGGCGAGAATGCCGCCGAATCCCATCAGCGCACCGCCCGCCAGATGGCGGCGCATCTCGTGGTGATCGTCGAAGGCCTCCCAGCGGAACTCGCGATCGTAGAGCGCCGAGGCAAAGGCTCCGAGCATCACCCCCAGAATGGTGCCGACCCCGAAATCGAGGAACCCGATGGGGTGGGTCAGGACCGCGTAGAGCGCCCGGCCGATTGGCGAGACGAAGGTCAGGCTCTGCGGGCGCGGAAACGCGGCGAATTCGTCGATCGCCACACCTGTCGCCCACCAGCCTGCAACGACGCCGAACCCCAGCGTCAGCCCGGCCAGCAGCAGCCGCGGCGAACGCCGCAACCGAGGGTCAGCGAGCACAGCCAGTATCAGCACCAGGGCGGCGACGAGAACGATGGCAAGCCGCCAGTCGCCGAGACCGAACCAGGCGAGCAGCGAAGGCAGATCACCCTGCACTCCACCAGGTATCGGCAGGGCGACCGTCTCGAGCACATCGATTCGAAAGGAAGCCAGCATGCCGCGGAGCGTGGCATAGGCGACGGCACCGAAGACCATCATCACGATCAGGCTGCGCAGGTCGCCGCTGCCGAGACGAACGAGAGAGCCAAAGCCGCAGGTGCCGACCAGCGCCATGCCGATCCCGAAGACCGTGCTGCCGAGCAGGATCGAGAGCCAGGGCAGGGCCGAAGGCACATAGGTCGAGAGCCGGGGCGAAAGCCAGCCGAAGCCGACCAGAAGCTGCGTGCCCACGAGCGCAACGGCGAGCGCAAGCCCGAAGATGCGCAGGCGGCGCGTATCGCCACCCATCCAGGCGTCCTCGATCGCCCCGAAGGAGCAGAGCCGGGCACGCCGGGCAGTGAAGCCGCAGGCCGCGCCGATGACGACGCCGATCAGCGTCACGGCCCAGGTCGGCAGAGGTTCCATGATCGTCAGACGCCCCTGCCGGCCCGCATTTCAATCACGCAAGCGGTCCGTGCTCTCGGGACGGTTGCAGAAGATGTCGTAGATCACCGAGATGACCTGACGCACATCGTCATTGGCGAGGCTGTAATAGATCGCCTTGCCGTCGCGGCGGGTGGTGACCAACTGGTCGAGCCGCAGCCGCGCCAACTGCTGCGAAACCATCGGCTGGCGCAGCGAGAGGATGTTCTCAAGTTCCGTTACGGTGCGCTCGCGCTCGGCCAGCAGGCAGAGCAGCAGGAGCCGGTTTTCGTGGGACAGGGCCTTCAGGAAATCGCTGGCCTTGCGGGCCTTGCGCATCAATTGATCGAGCTCGGCCGAGAATTCGGCACCGTCGCGCAGCTCGGCTTCAAGGGCCTTGGAGACAATCGCGCTCATTTTCGTTCCATTGTCGCGGACTGGCCGCGGGTTCGATGGCTGGGACTGTCCATGCCAGCAAGCATCTTGCCAAGCAAACCCCAGAATGCGTCGTCGCCGATATAGCCGGTGATCCGGCCGACCTCGCGCCCTTCATCCATCAGGACGAAGGTCGGCGTGAAGCGGACCGGTGCAGCAAGTCCAGGCTCATCAGCGCGGGTGGAACCGAGATCGACCCGCCTCAGCGGTGCTGCCTTGCCCTCCGGCGTGTTGGCATAGACACGTGCGACCTCCCGGTCCCAGCGGGCGCACCAGATGCAGCCGTCGCGTTCAAACATCACCAGCTCTGCCGCCCGCAACGGCAGGCTGACAAGCGCCATCCCCACCAGTGCTGCGAGGCCGGCATGCCAGCTCAGCCATTTCGCGATTGCTTTCATCAGACAAACATAGTCGTATTCATATGTTTAAACAATTGGCGGGTTGAACCTTGTTCGACATCTCGATCGCAGGGGCTTTCGCAGCAGGTCTGCTCTCCTTCCTGAGCCCCTGCGTGCTGCCCCTGGTGCCGCCGTATCTCTGCTTCCTCGCGGGTGTCGGCATCGGCGAATTGTCCGGCTCGGACGGCGCGCTGACGGCCGCGCAGCGTCGCCGCATCATCGCCATGGCCGCCGTTTTCGTGCTCGGTTTCGCCACCGTCTTCGTCGCACTCGGCGCCACCGCCTCGACCATCGGGACCTGGATCACCGCGCATTTCGACACGCTGTCCATCGCCGCCGGTGCAATCATCCTGGTCATGGGCCTGCATTTTCTCGGATGGCTGCGGATTCCTCTGCTCTACCGGGAGGCCCGTTTCCAGACATCCGCACGTCCCGCCGGCCTGCTCGGCGCCTATCTCGTCGGGCTTGCCTTCGCGTTCGGCTGGACGCCCTGCGTCGGGCCTGTGCTGGCGACGGTGCTGATGGTCGCGGGCGCCGAGGGCAGCGCCTCGCGCGGCGCGCTTCTGCTCGCATCCTATGCGCTCGGCATCGGCCTGCCCTTTCTGCTGGCGGCGGTCTTTGCCGGTCCCTTCCTGACCTGGCTCTCCCGCTTCCGCCGGCACATGGCCGTCATCGAGAAGACGATGGGCGCCGCACTCGTCGTGACAGGCTTGCTGTTCATCACCGGAATGATGCCGGCGCTCGCCGGCTGGCTGCTACAGACCATCCCGATCCTCGGCACGATCGGCTGAAGGGAGAGTTTCCATGCTGACCCGACGCAGGCTTCTCGGCTCTGCCCTCGCCGTCTCCTTCGCGCCTCAGACCCTCGCCGCCGCCAGACTCGGCGAGGACGGGCTCTACCAGCAGGACTGGTATCTCGAGAGCTTCCTCGACCTTTCCGAAGACATCGAGACCGCGACCCGCAACGGCAAGCGCCTCGCGATCATGTGGGGTCTCAAGGGCTGCCCGGCCTGCCGGCGAATGCATGAGGTACATCTCGCCGATCCCAAGATCGAAGGTTACATCAAGGCCAATTTCGAGGTGCTGCACCTCAACCATATCGGCGCCCGCGAGGTCACCGATTTCGACGGACGCAAACTGGGCGAGAAGGCGCTGGGCGAGGCCTATGGCGTGCGCTTCACTCCGACGATCCAGTTCATGCCCGAGAGCGCGGAAGGACTTGGCCAACGCAAGCCGCAAGCCCGCGAGGTCGCCCGCATGCCGGGACTGCTCGAACCACGCGATTTCCTCGCCATGTTCCGCTTTGTGCGGGAGAAGGGCTATGAGACAGCGCCCTTCCCGGAGTGGCTGAAGCGGCAAGGCGCCTGACGTTGGTCACCTCCAAACGCAATCATCCCGGCCACGGAAGAACCGAGGCCGGGATGACGTTTACTGCCGCTGGGCCTTGCCGCTACTTGTTCACCGGCGATTCCGGGTCGAACAGATAGGCCATCACGTCCTTGATCTGCTGTTCGCTCAGCACCTTGTTGGTGCCGAAGCGGGGCATGTTCGAACAGGGCACCACGGCCTGTGAATTATAGATCTTCGTGTAGGCGTCCTTGATCGCCTCGGCGTCGTATTTCCGGTCCTTGCCATAGGCGGCGAGGCTCGGGCCGAGCGTGCCGTAGCTCAGCTCCTTGGGATCGAGCTGGTGGCAGGCGAAGCAGTTGCCGCCGGCAATAGTGTCCGGTGGATCGGAGAACTGACCGCCGCGGCCGTTATTGGCGACCTTGTAGCCTTCCTTCCAGTTGCCGAGGAATTTGCCGTCGGCGGGATAGCTGACCCTGGCGAGTTCGCGCTTGGTGATGGCCTCCGCATCCGCGGACGAAACCTGATTGCGATGGACGTTGCACGCCGCCAGCGATTCATCCGGCGTGATGCGCGCCTGCCATTCCGCCGGCGCCTTGCCGAAAGTGGACTTCACATAGGCCTCGATCGTCGCCTGGCTGGGCTTGGCCGGCTTGTCCTGCGCAAGGGCTGGCGCACAGAGCACGAAGCTGCCCAGGGCGAGGGAGGCGAAAGCTGATCTGATCATCGGTTCAGTCCCCTCAGCGCTTGATCGAAGGCACATTGAGTTCACCGCCGGCCGCCTGCTTGTTCAGGAAGACGGTGAGCGCGGTCAGACTATCCGAGCCAAAATCCGGCACCGGCCAGCGCTGCTGCCGATAACAGTCCCAAAGGCGGTGCTGCATCGTGCGAAGCGCGCTCTGGGAGACCCGATAGGTCGGCCAGGTCGCCATCGTCGCCTGGGCAGCGGCCCCCGGCACGGACAGGTTGGGCAGGCCCTGAAGGCGGATGCGCTTGCCTTCCTCGGCGTGGCAGGTGGCGCAGGAGAAGTCCATCACGCCGCCGCGGCGATAGAACAGCTCCTCGCCGACAGCCGCCATTTCAAGTTCCTTGGCGTGCTTGAGCTGCGGCTCGAGCTTCATGCCGTTCGACTTGTTGGCGATGAAAGCCGTCAGGTCCTCGAGATCGGATGCCTTTCCCGGAGAGGAGAAGCGTCGCGACAGCACGTCCTTGGTGTCGAGCCCCTGGACCTTGTCCATGCACCAGAGCAGGCGCTGCTCCAGATCCATGACCTTGTCGGCATCCGCGAAATGGCGCGGCAGCCGCGCATAGGCTCCCTCCAGCTTGCCGGCGCCCTCGCCGAGATCGCAACCTTCCAGCGAGACATTCTTGGTGCCGCGCTTCGTCGTCCAGATCTCTTCGCCGCGATCGACTGCGAGATAACCCGGGTTGGAGAATGGGTCCGAGAGCATCTGGCGATAGCGCTCGATCTCCTTCTCGCTATCGTCCTGCGGCGGCGATTGTGCGGTCAGATGCCCGGCCGCGAGCGTCATGGCCGCGGCAAGAACTGCCGCGCCGATCACAGTGAGCTTCATGCCCTGCCCTTTCGTTTCCCCAGCCGGCCGCTTCATGCGACCTTCATTCCCGGCTTTCTTGATTTGAAAGCCTTTACATTCACAAAAAACAATATCACGATATGTCGAAATGATGTGCGACGGACGGTCGCGTCGTCAAGAGCTAACCAGAATAATTCCAGGGAGGATGTCCGAATGGATTTTCAGCAAGCGGGGCTGTCGCGCCGTCACGCTCTCAAGGCGGGTGCCTTCGCCGCCGTGGCCAGCCTTCTCGGCGCCAAGCTCGCCTTCGCGGATGAAAAGACGGTCGCGGACGAACTGAAGAAGCTCTATGGCGACAAGCCCTTCGCCACGGGCAAGATCAAGCTCGATGTTCCCGAAATCGCCGAGAACGGCCTGGTCGTCCCGATCAATATCGAGATCGAAAGCCCGATGACGGACGCCGACTACGTCAAGGCCGTGCATGTCTATGCCGACGGCAACCCGCTTCCCGGCATCGTCAGCTACAGCTTCACGCCAGCCTGCGGCAAGGCCTCGGCCGCGACCCGCATGCGCCTCGCCCAGACCCAGAACATCGTCTGCGTCGCCGAGATGTCGAACGGCGCGCTGCATATGGCCAGGGCCAATGTGAAGGTCACGATCGGCGGTTGCGGCGGCTGAGACCTGCGCGTTCCAGCCCCGACAACGACAAGATCACGGTGAGGATACCCCATGAGCACCAAGCCCACCCCGCGGGTCCGCGTTCCCGCCAAGGCCGCCGCAGGCGAGATGATCGAGATCAAGACGCTGATCTCGCACGAGATGGAATCCGGCCAGCGCAAGGACGCCAAGGGCGAGACGATTCCGCGTAAGATCATCAACAAGTTCAGCGCGAGCTTCAACGGCAAGCCGGTTTTCTCCGCCGATTGGCATCCCGCGATTTCGGCCAACCCGTACCAGTCCTTCTTCTTCAAGGCGACGGAATCGGGTGAATTCACCTTCACCTGGAAGGATGATGACGGTTCCGAATACACCGCCAAGAACAAGCTGACGGTCGGCTGATGTCTCGCCGGCCGCGACCCGGCCGGTTGCTCGCATCGAACGGACAAGCGGGGCGAAACGTCCCCGCATGAGGGCGGCTGCGCGCCGCCCAAGGGTGGATCATGATCTCACGGCGCGATTTTCTTCAGGCAACATCGGCTGCTGCGGCCATCACGCTGGCTTCCGGATTGGGCCCGCTCGGCCGCGCAGCCGCGCAGCAGCGCCTGTCCCAGGCCGACATCCTGCGCTTCGACCCGCTCGGCACCGTGACGCTTCTCTACGTCACCGATATCCACGCCCAGCTCGTGCCGCTGCATTTCCGCGAACCCTCGATCAATCTCGGCGTCGGCGAGGCCAAGGGTCAGCCGCCGCACCTGACCGACGCGGAGTTCCGGGAGCATTTCAAGATCGCCACGGGCTCGGCCGACGCCTTTGCCCTGACCTCCGACGACTTCACCTCGCTTGCCCGTCAGTACGGCCGGATGGGCGGGCTCGACCGCATCGCGACGCTGGTCAAGGCGATCCGCGCCGAACGCGGAGACGATAAGGTTCTGCTGCTCGATGGCGGCGACACCTGGCAGGGCAGCTGGAGTTCGCTCCAGACCAGGGGCCAGGACATGGTCGACGTCATGTCGGCCCTGAAGACCGATGCCATGGTCGGCCATTGGGAGTTCACGCTCGGCGCCGAGCGCGTCAAGGAGATCGCGGAGAGCGCATCCTTTGCATTCCTCGCCCAGAACATTCGCGACAAGGAGTGGAACGAACCCGTCTTCAAGCCGCGCAAGGTCTTCGAAAAGGGCGGCGTCAAGGTTGCGGTGATTGGCCAGGCGCTGCCGCGTACCGCCATCGCCAATCCGCGCTGGATGTTCCCTGACTGGGAGTTCGGCATCCGCGAGGAGGAGATCCAGAAACAGGTCGAGGAGGCCCGTGCCGAGGGCGCAGCCATCGTCGTGCTGCTCTCGCATGACGGTTTCGACGTCGATAGGAAACTGGCCGCGCGGGTCAAGGGCCTCGACATCATCCTGACCGCCCACACCCATGACGCGATGCCCGGTGTGGTGCGCGTCGGCAATACCGCCCTCGTCGCCAGCGGCTCGCATGGCAAGTTCCTGTCGCGGCTCGACATCGCGGTGAAGGACGGCAAGGTCGCCGATATCCGCTTCAAGCTGATGCCGGTCTTCTCCGAAGCGATCACCCCCGATACCGAAATGGCGGCGCTGGTCAGGAAGCTCCGCGAGCCCTTCGCCGCCGACCTCGCCCGCGAGATCGGACGGACCGAGTCGCTGCTCTACCGGCGCGGCAACTTCAACGGCACCTTCGACGACCTGATCTGCGACGCCATGATGAGCCAGCGCGACGCCGAGATCGCACTCTCCCCCGGCTTCCGCTGGGGCGGGACGCTGCTTCCCGGCGAGCCGATCACCTGGGAGGCGATCACCAACGCGACCGCGATCACCTATCCCAACTGCTACCGCATGGAGATGACCGGCGCCCAGCTCAAGGAGATCCTCGAGGACGTCGCCGACAATATCTTCCACCCCGATCCCTATTTCCAGGGCGGCGGCGACATGGTCCGCATCGGCGGCATGGGCTACGCCATCGATATCGGCAAGCCGATGGGCAGCCGCATCTCCGGGCTGACGCATCTGAAATCCGGCAAGCCGATCGATGCGTCCCGGAAATACGTCGTCGCCGGCTGGGCCAGCGTCAACGAGGGCACGCAAGGGCCGCCGATCTGGGACGTGGTCCGCGACCATGTCGCCCGCACCAAGACCGTTTCGATCACGCCAAACGACGCCGTCAAGGTGACCGGCGCCTGACCCGCGCCATCCTCCCTGAACCCTCCCAATCCAGAGGAATCTGCCGCCATGACCTCCCCCCGCAACCGCGAAAGCCTGAGCAGGCGCCGCTTCCTCGGCGCGGCCGGAATGGCTGGCGCGGGGCTGGCCGCCTCGGCTACCGGTGCCCGCGCCGGGGCTCCCGACCCGCTGATCACCGACGTCCAGGACTGGAACCACTATCTCGGCGAAGGCGTCGACAAGCGGCCCTACGGAATGCCCTCGCGCCATGAGAAACATGTCATGCGCCGGGACGTCTCCTGGCTGACGGCATCCCCGGAATCCTCGGTCAACTTCACGCCACTCCATGAACTCGACGGCATCATCACGCCGTCCGGCCTGTGCTTCGAGCGCCATCACGGCGGCATCGCCGATATCGAGCCGGCCAATCACCGCCTGATGATCCACGGCCTGGTCGAAAAGCCGCTGGTCTTCACCATGGAGGACATCCGGCGTATGCCGCGGCAGAACCGCGTTTACTTCCTCGAATGCGCCGCCAATTCCGGCATGGAATGGCGCGGCGCGCAGCTCAATGGCTGCCAGTTCACCCACGGCATGGTCCATAACGTCATGTATACGGGCGTGCCGCTGAAGGCCCTGCTCGAAGAAGCGGGTGTGAAGTCGACCGCCAAATGGCTGATGCTGGAAGGTGCGGATTCCTCCGGCATGAACCGTTCGCTCCCGCTCGAGAAGGCGCTGGGTGACGTGCTCATCGCCTTCGCCATGAACGGCGAGGCGCTGCGGCCCGAGCAGGGCTATCCGCTGCGCGCCGTCATCCCCGGCTGGGAAGGCAATCTCTGGGTCAAGTGGCTGCGCCGCATCGAAGTCGGCGACAAACCCTGGATGGCGCGCGAGGAAACCTCGAAATATACCGACCTTCTTGCGGATGGCCGCTCGCGCCGCTTCACCTTCATCATGGACGCCAAATCCGTGGTGACCAATCCCTCGCCGCAGGCGCCGCTGAAGCACAAGGGGCGCAATGTGCTGTCCGGGCTGGCCTGGTCGGGACGCGGCACGATCAAGCGTGTCGACGTCACGCTCGACGGCGGCAAGAACTGGCAGAGTGCCCGCATCGACGGCCCCGTTCTCGATAAGTCGCTGACCCGCTTCTATGTCGATTTCGACTGGGCCGGCCAGGAACTGCTGATCCAGTCCCGCGCCATGGATTCCACCGGCTATGTCCAGCCGACCAAGGACGAGCTGCGCAAGGTGCGCGGCGTCAATTCCATCTACCACAATAACGGCATTCAGACCTGGCTCGTCCGGGCGAATGGGGAGACCGAGAATGTCGAGATCGCCTAAGCTCGCCCTGCTTGCGGGTTTCGCGGCGCTCGCCGTCGTCGCAGCCGGCCCGTTGATCGCGCAACCTCAGAAGCAGGCCCAGCCCAAGCCCGTGCCGCATGCCGCCGGCCAGCCCGCGCACGCGAAACTCAATCTCGGCCGCCTGGCGCTGCCGGAAGAGATCAAGGCCTGGGACATCGACGTGCGGCCCGACGGCATGGGCCTGCCGCCCGGCAAGGGCACGGTGAAGCAGGGCGACGAGATCTTCCAGACGCAATGCGCGAGCTGCCATGGCGAGTTCGGGCAGGGCAATGGCCGCTGGCCCGTGCTGGCAGGCGGCCAGGGCAGCCTGACCTCGGACCGTCCGGAGAAGACGATCGGCTCGTTCTGGCCCGATCTCTCCACCGTCTACGACTACATCCGCCGCGCCATGCCCTATGGCAATGCGCAGTCGCTCTCACCGGACGAGATCTACGCCCTGACAGCCTATCTGCTCTACCTCAACGACATCGTGAAGGACGAGGAGTTCGAGCTGTCCGATAAGAATTTCACCAGCGTCAAACTTCCGAACGCGTCGACCTTCTATGACGATGACCGCGAAACCACCGAGAAGGCGTTCTGGGGCAAGGAGCCTTGCATGAAGGACTGCAAGGCCGAGGTAAAGATCACCGGGCGGGCCGCCGTGCTGGATGTGACGCCCGATTCCAAGACCGCCCCCAAGGTGGATTGATGGGGACAGGCTGCGCCACCGCAAAGTGCGCATCCCGGGTGGCCCTGGCCGCCCTGGTCGGTTTTGCGGCGCTGATCCCCGTGATGTCCTGCGCACAGGCGGCCGGCGATCGCGCGCTCGGCGAGTATCTTTCGTCGGAATGCACCGCCTGCCACCAGACCAGCGGGCGCCATGATGGAGGAATTCCTGCCATCGTCGGCGTCCCCGTCGACCAGTTCATCGCACTGATGAACAGCTACAGGGACCGGCAGCGAGAGAACCAGGTGATGCGCACCATCGCCGGGCGCCTGAGCCAGGAAGAGGTCGAGGCGCTGGCAAGCTATTACGGCAGCCTCAAACCAGCTCCATAGACCGGAAGCCGGCGAAACCCGAGGGAGGGCCAAATGTCACATTCATTAGCGGACGCCACTCGTCGCAGCATGCTTCTCGCAGCGGCCTCCGGCCTTGCCGCAGCAGCAACACCAGCAGGGGCAGCGCCGCGTGACCTCAAGCTGACCGACCTTCAGAAGGAAGCCGATGTCGCCTGTGTCTATCATTGTGATTTCGGCGATCCGCAGCGCTTCGTTCAGATGCTGACCAACATCGCAAACCATTACTCTGCCTATGGTGCCGATCCGTTCGCCCTGCAGTTGGTCGTCGTCGCGCATGGACAGGGCGTGAAGTTCTTCCTGAACGACCTTACCGACACCAGCTGGCGCGACGAGGCCATGGTGCCCAAGATTTTCGAGCGGATCGAGGATGTCGCAAAGAACGGTCTCAAGGTTCATCTCTGCGAGATCACCTTCGATCGGCTGAAGCTCGACAAGGCCAAGGCGCGCGATGCCGCGTTTATCAGCTTCGTGCCATCGGGCGTGGCAGCCGTGGCTGCGCTGCAGGCCAAGGGCTTTGGCTACATGAAGGTTGGATAGGCCCGCAGAAGGCCTGCCCGGATCAGGGATCACCGGGTTCACTGACGATAATGGGGAGAGAGAGATGCTGATCGATCGCCGTTCACTGGTTCTGTCCGGGCTGGCGCTCTCCGGAGCGACGACCCTTGGCGCCCCCGCAGTGCTTGGCCAGGCGAAGCCGCGCGTCGTCGTGGTCGGTGGCGGCGCGGGCGGTGCGACTGCAGCCCGCTACATCGCCAAGGACAGCAATGGCGCCATTGCGGTGACGCTGGTCGAGGAGAATGAGCGCTACCAGACCTGCTTTCACTCCAACCTCTTTATCGGCGGGTTCAAGAGCTATGACGAGCTCGTCCATGGCTATGACGCGCTGACGAAGAACAACGGCATCACGCTTGCGCGCGCCCGCGCCACCGCGATCGACCGCGACAAGAAAGAGGTCGTGCTCTCCACCGGCGAGCGCCTGCCCTATGATCGGCTCGTGCTCTCCCCTGGCATCGACCTCAAATATGATTCCGTCCCGGGCTGGTCGAAGGAGGCCGAGGAAGCGATGCCGCATGGCTGGAAGCCCGGCCGCCAGACCCGGCTGATCAAGGAGCGGCTCGATGCGGTGCCGGATGGCGGCCTGATCGTGATGATCACCCCGCCCAATCCCTATCGCTGCCCGCCAGGTCCCTATGAGCGTGCCTCGATGTTCGCCCATGTCCTGATGCAGACCGGGCGCAAGCAGGCGAAGATCGTCATCCTCGATCCGAAGGAGAGCTTCTCCAAGCAGGGCGTCTTCCAACCCGACTGGGAGAAACGCTACGGCACGATGATCGAGTGGCTCGGCCCCAAGGTGCATGACGGCATCAAGTCGGTCGATCCCAAGACCAACACCGTGGTGACCGGCTTCGAAACCTACAAGAACTGTGCCTTCGTCAATGTCATCCCGGCCCAGATGGCGGGCGCGATCGCGCGCGAGGCTGGACTTGCGCCCGCCGGCGGCTATTGCGCCATCGATCCCGCGACGATGAAGTCGGCAGCCGATCCCGCCATCTTCGTCCTCGGCGATGCCTGCATCGCTGGCGACATGCCGAAATCCGCCTTCTCGGCCAACAGCCAGGCCAAGGTCGCGGCCATGGTCATCCGCGGCGAATTGTCCGGGTCGCGCACCTTCCCGCCGCGCTACGTCAACACCTGCTGGAGCCTGGTCGACACCGACGACGCCATCAAGGTTGGCGGTCGATATGAGCCGAAAGACGGCAAAATCGCCGCTGTCGAGACCTTTGTCTCGCAGCCCGACGAGAGCGACGAGCTGCGCAAGCAGACCCAGGCCGAGAACATCGGCTGGTATGCCGGCATCACCGCCGACATGTTCACGTGATTGGCCCAGGCGCCGATTAGAAGCATTCTGAATTTCCCGCCGCGCGATTCCGTGCGGCCCGCTGCCGATGAAGGAACCATGATGAAAGCGATTGCCTGCGCCACGATCCTGATCGCTGCCGCGATCTTCGGGAATTCAGCCCAAGCCCAGGACGTCGCCGCCGGCGAGCGCTCCTGGAACAAGTGCCGCGCCTGCCACCAGCTTGGCGAAAGTGCCAAGAATACGGTGGGGCCCATCCTGAACGGTCTCTTCGGTCGGCATTCCGGCTCCGTCGAGGGCTACAGCTACTCCAACGCCAACAAGAACTCCGGCATCACCTGGGACGAGACCGTCTTCGCCGAGTACATCAAGGATCCGCGGGCCAAGATCCCCGGCACCAAGATGGTCTTCGCCGGCATCAAGAACGAACAGGAGATCAAGGATCTCACCGCCTTCCTCAAGCAGTACGACAAGGACGGCAAGAAGATGTGAGCTGAGGCCAGCCTCGATCAGGCCGGCCCACGCCTGCGCGACGACGGGATCAGCCCTGTCGTCGCGTTGCTTGTTCCGTCAGGCGTATTTTGGCATGAGCGCTCGCAAGCGTTCCGAGCCCGGAACGGATTCTCTGCTCGCAAGCCAAGGCTCCCGCCATGTCGGACACGAAGCGCCCCCGCATTGCCATCACCTACTGCACACAGTGCAACTGGCTGCTGCGATCGGCCTGGATGGCCCAGGAACTGCTCTCGACCTTCGGCCCCGATCTTGGCGAAGTCGCGCTCCTGCCGGGTACAGGCGGGACCTTCCAGATCCATTATGACGACGTGCTGATCTGGGACCGCAAGAATGACGGCGGCTTCCCCGACGTGAAGGCGCTGAAGCAGCGCGTGCGGGATCGCCTCGACCCCGGCCGCGACCTCGGCCATCTCGACCAGAGCCACGGCTGAACGATCCTGCTCGAGCGAGCCTCACGATCCCGGCGCCCGGCCGGGTATCACCTGTCGGGCGCGCTCTTCCTCTGCCCCGCCCTACCGACCGGAGCCTGGCAAGTTGAAGCTCAGGACCGCGAGCTCTGTCCTGTTATGCGCACCGAGCTTGCGCATGACATTGCGGACATGAACCTTGACGGTGCTTTCCTTCAGGTCGAGCTCATAGGCGATCACCTTGTTCGCCTTTCCATGCTGCACGGCCTCGAGCACTGCCGCCTGCCTGGGTGTGAACATCTGCCGGGGCCCGACCGGGTCTCCCGGCTTGCCGGCGCGACGCGACAACAGACTCCCCGACGGAATGAACACTCCGCCCGAACGCACCAGGCTCATCGCGCCGCGTGCCACGTCGAGGCTAAGCGTTGTCGGGATATAGCCTTTCGCGCCGGTCGCGATGGCCTCCAGCATCTCGTCGACGTCCTCGGTATCCGAAAGCAGAACCAGCGAGACATCGCCATCCGCGGCAAGCTCCTCGATCTCCCGCTCGATCTCCTTGCGGCAGCGCGGACCGCTCACATAGCGCAAAACCACCGTTCCCGGTCTCGGCGGGCTCGACCGCTCGCGACGCCATTCCGCCAGCGACGAAAACGTCTCGACCTCGTAATCACGACTTTGAGAGAGCAGGGATGAAGCCAGGCAATCACGGATCAATTGCCTGGCTTCGATGATGACGATGGCGGCAGGCTGCTCTCGGAGACGCGAAATCTCTTCGGCTCCCGAGCGAGTCAAGGATGGCCGCCGATCGGCCATGAGCGGCAGATTCTCATGTATATTTTCGAATATCATAACAATATCCTCGAATTAAAAGCGCATCGCCCCATAATTTTGCCAGAAATAAGTCTAAAAGGAGAACTGCCGCCGCTTTCTCCATGTATTAAATTTTACATCAATTCTAAGCCGGCCAAAGAAAATTATTCGGCGAACCAAACAAATGTTACCTTTTCAGCTCACCCTCTAGGACAAAAAATCGTGAAGACCTCATCAGAGGACTGTCTCTGCCTCTGCACCATTGACGGAGAGACCAGCCATACGGCGTAGCCGCTCCATGTCGTAAATGCTGAACTGGCCGGTCGCGAAGGACATCACCCGCTCAGCCTGCAGGAATTGCATGACGCGATGCAGGTGAACCCCGGTGACTCCGCAAGCCTCCGCCAGGTGGCGTTTCCCGAGCGGCGTCTTGAAGCCCCCGTCATGCATCAGCCCCCGGATCTGCAGGCGATCGTGCAACGTCACGACGAAATGGGCGAGCGCACGAGACGTCCGCCCCGCACCGAGCGCGGTCAGCGAATCCACGAGGCGGCGGCGCCCGGCAACCGCAGCACGCGTGATACTCCGCATGAAGCTCTCGTGCCGGAACATCTCGTCGACTCTCGCAGCAGCGAAACTGCACAGCATGACGGGGGTCAGGGCAATGATGGTGCTCTCTGAGGGGCCCGCCATCACCGTATCGAGACCGATCAGATCCCCGGGGAGGAGGATGGCGACGAGCTGACGCTCGCCGGACCCCAGAGCCCGGTACTCTGCAGCCCAACCGGAGAACAGCGTGAACAGGCCCGGCCGCGCGCCTCGTTCCAGGATCACGCTACCGGCTTCCGCAAACCTTTGCCCCTGCTTGAACTCTTCCAGGGTCGTAGCATCCGCATCCGACACGCCATGGAGCGCGGGGATCTGCCGCAACGGGCATGTCAGGCACCACACGCGTTCCCGCGCGACGCCCGCATGGTTCGATGCCACGGCCGACTGGATGCGATGCATAACCCCCCTCCGCCAAGGCCGCGCGATGGCCCGAAGGGTTAACTTATGTTAACCGCCAATCCCCGATAAGCTGCATTTGTCGGACCCAGTTTCAAACGTTTCATTGTACTTTGGCGCCCCAAAGGACTCCCCCACCGGGAAACTGCGCGTGGTGACGATCAATGGCTTCACGCATCGGCCGCGTGGACGTGCCGCTCCTCGCAGCACCGGATAAGAGCGGAAGCGACCCGCGCCAGCTGGGGTGCGACAAGTTCCGGGAAGATCGGCAGCGAGAGAAAACGCCGCGCCAGCCGCTCCGAGACTGGAAAGTCGCCGGGCACGTAACCCAACCCGGCATAGGCCGGCTGCAGATGAACCGGGCGGGGATAGTGGATGCCGGTCGAAACCCCCGCCTTGGCGAGTCCCGTCCGCAGCCTGTCCCGCTCTTCGCTCTGGATCGCGTAGACATGAAAGACGTGTTCCGCACGCCGGGCCGGAGCCGGAAGCTGCAGCTCAGTGTCGCCCAGCAGCCGCTCATAGGCCGAAGCGATCCGTCTGCGCTTCTGTGTCCAGCCATCGAGATAGGGCAGCTTGACCTGCAGCGCCACGGCCTGGATCGCGTCGAGGCGCAGATTGAAGCCGGGCCTGACGTGATTGGATCGTCCCTCCTGCCCCCAGTCGCGCAAGCTGCGCAGCAGCTGAGCGGCCTTGGAATCGTGAGTGACCACCGCGCCCCCCTCGCCGCAGGCCCCGAGATTCTTGCCGGGATAGAAGCTGAAGCAGCCATATGAGCCGAAGGCGCCTGCCCGCATGCCATCGCGCTCCGCGCCATGGGCCTGGGAAGCATCCTCGATCACGGTGATGCCGTAGCGATTGGCGATGGCGCCGATCGCCGCCATATCGGCAAGCCTGCCATGGAGATGGACGGGCACGACGGCACGGGTCGCCGGCGTGATGGCAGCCTCGAAGGCTTCCGGCGACATCGTGAAGCTGGTGGGATCGACATCGACCAGAACCGCCTTCGCTCCCGCATAGTGGATCGCGGCCACCGTTGCGACGAAGGTCATTGGTACCGTGATCACCTCGTCCCCGGGCTCGACACCGGCCGCGAGCAGGGCCAGGTGCAGGGCTGCTGTGCCGCTGCTCACGGCCACGGCTTCCCCGACACCGCAATATTCAGCGAACGCGCGCTCGAAGGCCGCGACCGGTTCGCCCAGGACATAGTTGCCGCTGCGCAGGACGGAGAGGACGGCCGCCTCAAGCGGCTCCTGCACCGTCTTGAACTGAGCCTTGAGATCGAGAAATGGGATCATGAGGTTTCCCCCAGTACGGTTTCAAACAACCTGGGCGCAGTGGCGTTGGCTCCGGCATGGCCGATGACGCTGGCCGGGACCCCGGCGACCACCGCGCGGGCCGGCACATCACGCATCACGACTGCGCCGCAGCTGACCACGGCGTAGCTTCCAATCTCGACCCCACAGCCAATGGTGGCATTCGAGCCGATCGACGCCCCTCGGCGCACGACCGTGGCCTCCTGGGCCCATGCCTGCGCCTCTCGCGATCCCCCCGGCCTGACCGCGCGCGGCATGCGGTCATTGGTGAACATCACGCCATGGGCGATCATGACCTCATCCTCGAGCACCACCCCCTCACAGATGAAGGAATGCGAGGATATCTTGCAGCGCCGGCCGATGCGGCTGCCGCGCTGGATCTCGACGAAGGGGCCGATCCGTGTGCCCGAGCCGATCGCACAGCCATAGAGATTGACGAGATCGGGGTGGCTGACGACGACATCATCACCGAAGTCCACATCGATGATGGGCATGGCGCTCCCCTTCCCTGCTCCGGCAGAACGCTAGCGTGCAAAAGCGGAACCGGAACGATGGGAATAGGGCGCGCCTCGTTCGGATGAAGCCTATAGGCGGATCGCCCGGAGCAGTAGGCTCCCTACACCTTCCGACGAATTGCTTCTCCTCCCGTGGCAGCAGGACCTTGCAGGCCGCGCCACCAAGGTCTGCCGCACCCCCGCCCGACGCAGCGCCTGACAATCGCCGGGGAAGACCGGAGGCGCGGCCTTGCGCACTGCCGCGGGCAGGATCCTCTCGATTTTTATTCGTGAATGAGCGGCCCGGCTGGCCGTCGCAGGGCAGATGCGCGCTCTCGCTCAGTGGACCGTTATCGCCAGCGCTCGACCCTGTTGGACAGAGGGGCCTCCGCTTCGGCAGATCGGCCCTTCCGGTTCAGTGAACGTATAGGTGACGGCGACGCATGATCCGGTCGAAGGCAGCGGCGCTCCGACGCGACCGGGTCGCCGCTCTCATGGTCGCCCGGCATCCAGGAAGCTGCGGACCAGAGCGACGGTCGCCGCAGGATTCTCCTCCATGATCCAATGTCCGCTACCGGGCACAACCGCGCCCTGGACGTTCTCGCCTGCGAACTTCATGACCGCAGCCATGCCCAGTCCGAAGGATTTCTCCCCCCCGATCGCCAGCACAGGGATCGTCAGCTTGCCCTTTGCCAGGAAGGCCTTGTTGTCGACAGCATCCTGATCGAAGGCGGCGAACTGGGCAAAGCCCGCGCGCATCGCCCCCGGCCTGGCGTAGAGCGCCGCATAATGCTCTCGCGCAGCTTCGCTGAACCGGCTGGGGGTCGCCGAGAATTCATTCCAGAAGCGATCGAGATAGATGCGCTCGCGGCCGGCGACGAGCCGCTCCATGTCGGGGCCGCCGAAGCGAAAGTGCCAGAGCAGCGGATTCTTCAGGATCTCCTCCCAGGGGCCGACGCCCGGCAAGGGGGCATCGATCAGCACGAACTTCGTCACGCGATCGCGATACCCGGCGGCAAGCGCAAATCCGACCATGTTGCCGATGTCATGGGTCACCAGCTCCGCCCGGTCCACCTTCAGGGCATCGAGGACGCCGGCAATGTCGGCGGCCTGGTTCTTCTTGTCGAAGCCCTTTTCGGGGATGGCCGAAAGGCCCATGCCACGCAGGTCGGGAACGATCACGGTCCGGTCCCGCGCGAGATCGGCCGCCATCTCGCCCCACATGTCGCCGGTTTCACCATAGCCGTGCAGCAGGACGACCGCCGGCCCCTGTCCGCCGACCCGTACGTGCAACGTCGTACCGTTGGTCGGGATCTCCTGCGTGCGGAAACCCGCCGGAAACGGAACAATCTGAGCCAACGCGGGGGCAGCGAAAAGAAGGGCGCCGGTAGCGGCGGCCAGGAAGCGAAGCATCGCGATCTCTCCTCATGTCCGGCCGGGCACTCCAGGGCACGGCCTTGCTCTCGACGAGATGATGGCGCTGCGCCATTGTCTGGAGTAGCCGCCAGAAAGCGAAACTGGTTTCCGGAAATAGCGAACAATGATGAAGCTCGACGGAGTCGCGGCATTCGTGATGGTCGCGGAAGCCGGATCGATCACCGCTGCGGCCCAGCGCATGGGACTGGCCAAATCCGTGGTCAGCGAACGGCTGGCGGAGCTGGAACGGCTGGTGGGCACGCGACTTGTGCAGCGAACCACCCGCAAGCTGTCGCTGACCGAAGGCGGCACCGCCTTCCTGGAGCGCGGCAGGCGCTTGTTGCGCGAGGCCGAGGAGGCCGTGGCAGAACTCGCCGAACGGCGAAGCGAGCTGGTCGGACCACTGCGGATCTCCGGACCCGTCAGCTTCGGGGTCCTGCATCTCGGCCCGGCGATCTTTTCCTTCCTGGCGACCAACCCCAAGATCGAGCTGGCACTGGAGCTGGAGGATCGCTTCGTCGATGCGGCGGCGGATGGCTACGATGCCGTCATCCGCCATGGCCCAATCCATGACACGCGACTTGTCGCGCGGCACATTGCGAGCAGCCGCCGCGTCCTCGTCGCCTCGCCTGCCTATCTGGATGCCTGTGGCAGACCGGGGACGCTGATCGAACTCAGGCAGCATCGCGCGATCCTCTACATGAACCGGGACTCGGACTGGCGGTTTCACAGCGAGAGCGGCGCAGTCGTGGTGCGAGCGCAGCCGGCCGTGCGCGTCAATAACGGGCTGATGATGCGCGACGCCGCCCTGGCAGGGCTTGGCATCACCTTGCTGCCGACCTTTGTCGTCCATGAGCAGGTCGCCCGCGGCGACCTGCAGATCGTCGATGTCGGGATCGAGGCCGAAGGCGCTGAAGTCCACGTCGCCCATCCCCGCGACCGCGCAGCCTCCGTCAAGGTACGCGCCTTGACGGAACATCTGCGCCAGAGTTTCGGGAATCCGCCCTATTGGGAGACAGCGGTCGCCCAGGCCTCGCCGATGTCGTGAACACGACACATTCTCGGCACCGCACTGCGCCGCCGAGGCATTGGATGCATCTGCGCTCAGACCGAGCGGCTGTAGCTGCGCCCCGGCTGAGCGAGATAGGCATCGAAGACCGAGGCCACCTTGCGGACAAGCAGGCGCGAATCCTCCGGCATCAGCACGCGACTGCCGTCGAAGTGAATGACCCCGTCCTGCGCCAGCGCCTTCAGTCGCGGGAAGGATGGCGCCAGATCCTCCGGGTTCGCCTTGTGCTTGGCGCAGACGGCGCCGATATCGACCGTGAGATCGCACATCAGGCGTTCGATCAGCTCGGCACGCAGCCGGTCGTCAGTACTGAGCCGGAAGCCTTTCGCCGTGGCCAACGCCCCGCTCAGCACACGCTCGGCATAGCGGCCGATGACGACCTCGTTCTGGACATATCCGCCGGGAAGGCGGCCGATCGCCGAGGCGCCGAAGCCGATCAGCGCCTCGGCGCCGTCAGTGGTGTAGCCTTGGAAATTGCGACGCAGCACGCCCTCTGCCCCTGCCTGCCCCATGCTATCGTCCGGCAGGGCAAAATGATCGAGGCCGATGCGGACATAGCCGGCGGCGACCAGCGCCTCGGCCATTGCCTCAGCCTGTTCGTGACGTTCCAACCCGTCAGGCAAATCCGCCTCGTCGATCCTGCGCTGATGTTTCTTGAAGCCGGGCACATGAGCATAGCCGAAGACCGAGAGGCGGTCCGGCCGCAACGCGACGCAGCGCTCGACGGTCTCGATGCAAGATCGGACCGTCTGCTTCGGCAGGCCGTAGATCAGGTCGAAATTCAAGCCGCTGATGCCGGCAGCTCTGAGCCCGGCGACGACGCTTGCCGTCTGCTCGACGCTCTGGATGCGGTTGATCGCCTCCTGCACCACCGGATCGAAGCTCTGGACTCCGAGGCTCGCCCGATTGACGCCGGATGCAGCCAAGGCCTCTGTCACCGCCCTTGTCAGCCTGCGGGGGTCGATCTCGACGGCGATCTCGGCCGAGGGGGCGATGACAAAGCGCTCCCGCAACAGCGCAACCAGACGAAGGAAATCGTCCGGCGCGATGATCGTCGGCGTACCACCGCCAAAATGGACATGCTGGACCTGGAGCGGCGCAGCGAGCCGATCGGCAACGAGCGCGATCTCGCGGCGCAGGACTGCGAGATAATCGACGATCGGCTGGTCGCGCAGGGCAACACTGGTGTGGCAGCCGCAATACCAGCACATCGAGCGGCAGAACGGGATGTGGAGATAGAGCGAGGCCTTCGTTCCGGGCCTCAGCGCCCGCAGCCAATCGCCATAACTTTCCGCACCGATCTCGCCCGTGAAATGTGGCGCAGTCGGGTAGCTGGTATAGCGCGGCAGGCGCTCGTCGAAATACCGCGCCCGGACATTGGTCATGACACGTATCCCTGTCTTGCCAGAGTCGATTTCAATGGCATGTGTCTAGCGCGCCCCGGCGAACGATCCTTGATCCAGGACAAATGCCGCCCCGATCGATGGGGCGTGCCACCGACACGAGAGGATTGGCCTCTGGCGCGACCGCCATGGCTCCCAACGCAGTTCCGCCCATCGCTCAGAGCTCTTGCCAAGCACGGGCTCCTCTTCTGGAATACGCCACGCGCCGCCTGCGCTGTCGTCGCAGGTTGCTGCCGAGGCAAGCCCTCCGGGGTGCCGCGGCAGTTGCGTGCACGAAAATGGGGAACAGACCACACATGACGAAAACGCGGTTCGATATCTGGCTCGACCAGCATCACGCTGAGTTCACGGCGATCCGGCGCGACATCCATGCCCATCCGGAGCTCGGCCTGGAAGAACACCGCACGGCCGCGCTGGTCGCGGGCAAACTCCGGGAATGGGGCGTCGAGGTGACCGTAGGCGTCGGCGGAACCGGCGTAGTCGGTGTCATCCGTGGCCGCCGGCCGGGCCAGGGCGCGATCGGACTGCGCGCCGACATGGACGCGCTTGCGCTCATCGAGGAGACAGGGCTGCCCTATGCCTCGCAGAATCCGGGCCGCATGCATGCCTGCGGCCATGACGGGCACACGACCATGCTGCTCGGCGCGGCGCGCTACCTCGCCGAGAACCCCGATTTCGCCGGCAGCGTGAATCTGATCTTCCAGCCGGCGGAGGAAGGGCGCGGCGGAGCGCTCGCCATGCTGAAGGACGGGCTATTCGCGCGCTTCCCCTGCGATGCGATCTACGGGCTGCATAACTCACCAGGCATGCTGGCCTCGTCCTTCGGCACGTGCAACGGCCCGATGCTGGCTGCGGCCGATAGCTGGCAGGTGATCTTCCGCGGAGTCGGTGGGCATGGCGGCTCGCAGCCTCACCTCTCGACCGACATCACCTATGCCCAGGCCCATTTCGTGCTCGGATTGCAGGGCATCATCGGGCGCAATGTCGCGCCGCTCGACACTGCCGTGATCAGCGTCGGCTATGTCCATGCCGGCTCGGCGGAAGCCAGCAATGTCATCCCGGCAGAGCTCGTCATCGGCGGTACGGCGCGCACCTACGCGCCGGAAATCCGCGATCTGGTCGAGCGACGGATTGCCGAACTTGCCGCGGCAACCGCGCAAGCCTGGGGCTGCACCGCGGAGGCCTCCTATCGGCGCGGACCGAGCGCCTTGCGGAACCAGCCGGATCAGGTCGCAGTCGCAGTGGCCGCCGCGTCCGCTTCGGTCGGCGCCGCCAATGTCAATGGCGCGATCCGGCCGGGAACCGGGGCCGAGGATTTCGCCGAAATGATGCAGATCAAGCCGGGCGCCTTCATGCGCATCGGCAATGGCGTCGAGGCGGACGGCTCCTTCAAGGGACTTCACACGCCGCTCTTCGACTTCAACGACGAGATCATTCCCGACGGCATTCGCTACTGGGTGAACATCGTCAGCGAAGAGCTTGGCGAGGATCTGCGGGCAGCCGCGGCCTGAGGCTACCTGCGCCACTTTCCCGCGCCGCCGGAAGCGGCGCGGGACCATACTCTGCTGTCGAAGGGGCGCAGCCTGTCCGCCCTCTTGCCGTTACGGTTACAGGCAACAGTTCCAGGCGCGCAAAACTGCGCCACGCTGGCAGTATGCCCTGCAGATGCGGGCCCTCAGTGCTTCGGCCGGAGGCTGCCATGGAGCAGGCGCAAAAGCGTGGACTGACGAGGCTCTTGCTGCGCTGGCCAGAACGGCGCGCGCAGCTGCGGGAAAAATTCGCCCGCGACCCCGGCTTTGCAGAGCTGTGCGAGGCTTATGAGGCAGCCTGCGAGGCCGAGTCCTATTGGACGAAATCGACACTGCCTGTGGGCCCGACGCGAGCCCGGGAATACGACGCCCTCGTCTCCGCGACAGAACAAGATATCTTGATCCGGCTAGGTCTTTCTTAAGGGAGCCGACCCGGATTCTGGCGGAATTCATCGAATACTGCCTTGATCCATGCTGGCTCGCAGGGCATCATTGGGCTTTCAAGAGCTAATTACGGGCTTTCTTCAGTCCTAGCTGTCGAGGCGAGTGATGGGCGGGCGCATTGCAAGGCTGCATGACGGGAATCCTCCTCCCCAACTCGTCCTTGCAGCGTTGGACACTCTGCTGGCGCACGAGGCCTTGCGCCTTTCCGAGCGCAACCGGCGCTTCCTCTCTTTTGTCGTCACGCAAACCGTTGCGGGCCATTCCGACCGTATCAAGGCCTACTCGATCGGCGTCGATGTCTTCGGCCGCGACGACAGTTTCGACCCTGGCACCGACCCGATCGTGCGGATCGAGGCGACACGCCTGCGCTCGGCGCTGGCAACCTATTACGAGACGGCGGGAGCAAGCGCTCCCGTCAGAATCGCGATGCCACCCGGCAGCTACGTTCCATCCTTTACGTGGCGGCCGTCAGGGAATGGATCCACGAGACCGGCTTTCGCTACCGAGCCAGCGAGGATCGCGTCCGCCGGCGCCAGCCTGCCGACAATCATCATCAAGAACCTGACGGACCGCGCGGCCCGGCTTGCGGCAGTTCATGGCGACCTGCTTATCGAAACCATCATGAAGCGGCTCGTCACAGCCGGCTTCAGACTGTTCGCGATGCCGTCTGCCGAGCGCAGAGCTGCCGCGATCGCGATCAGCAAACTCCTCCTGCACCCCGACGAGACTTACGCGCTCGACATCGCGGTCCATCCGATGTCGACCTGCCAGCGCTTTTCCTGGTGCGCCACCGATCTGCGCAGCGGAGAGATCATCTGCTCCGACTTCGTCGATGAGACCGAACGCGACGTGCCTTGTGCGAGCACCATCGACATGATCGCTGCGCAGGCAGTCCAATCGGTGTCAAAGGCTCTCGCCGGCTGAACTGGTCGCCCGCCGCTCTCTTAGCTTACCGTAACTGTTACAGGCTTAAGCCCTTGCCGCCCCCATGCGACCGTCGCCCGGCGCGCATGGGCCGCGTCCGGCGGCTGTCGGGCTGGCCCGGAGCGTCGATCCGGCACCGGGAGTGATTCATGGAATGCCACAAGTTCATGGCCGCCGCAGCCCTGGCACTGACGCTAGGGTTATCCGGCGGAGCAGCGAAGGCCCAGACTGCGCCTCCCGCCAAACCCAATATCCTTGTCATTTTCGGGGATGACGTCGGCCAGGCCAACATCAGCGCCTATACGCATGGGGTGGTCGGTTACAAGACGCCGAACATCGACCGCCTCGCCCGGGAAGGCATGATGTTCACGGACTACTACGCCGAGAACAGCTGCACGGCGGGGAGATCCTCCTTCATCACCGGGCAGACGCCGCTGCGCACCGGGCTTTCGAAGGTTGGTATCCCCGGCGCCCCGGTAGGTCTGCAGAAAGGCGATATTACCATCGCCCAGGCCCTCAAGCCGCTCGGCTACGCCACGGGTCAATTTGGCAAGAACCACCTTGGCGACAAGGACGAGTACCTGCCGACCAATCATGGCTTCGATGAATTCTTCGGCAACCTCTATCATTTGAACGCTGAGGAAGAGCCGGAACGGCCCAACTGGCCGAAGGATGATCCGACATTCGTCAAACTGATGTCGCCGCGGGGCGTTCTGAGGACCTCCGCCGATGGCAAGATCGAAGATACGGGCCCACTGACGCGCAAGCGCATGGAAACTGTCGACGACGAGACTACGGGTTCCGCGATCGACTTCATGCAGAGGCAGGTACGCGCCAACAAGCCGTTCTTCACCTGGATGAATTTCACTCGCATGCATGTTTTCACGCATGTGCGGCCGGAGTTTCGCGGCAAGAGCGGCATGGCGGGTAACGAATACGCCGACGGCATGTGGGAGATGGACCAGAATGTCGGCAAGCTGCTGAAGACGCTGGACGATCTCGGCATTGCCAACAACACCATCGTCGTCTTCACGACCGATAATGGCCCCAACGCCTTCACCTGGCCGGATGCAGCGACGACACCGTTCCGCTCGGAAAAGGATACGAACTGGGAAGGCGCGTTCCGCGTGCCGGCCATGATCCGCTGGCCGGGCCAGGTCAAGCCGGGCGAAATCGCCACTGGCATCGTCTCGGGCCTCGACTGGTTCCCGACGCTGCTCGCTGCGGCTGGTGACACAGCCGTGAAGGATCGCCTCCTCAAGGGCTGGCAGCCGCAGGGCAACCCGACGACCTTCCGCAACCATCTCGATGGTTTCAACCAGATCGACTACCTCACGGGCAAATCCGACAAGAGCGCACGCAACGAGTTCTACTATTTCAACGACGATGGCGCCCTCGTCGCGATGCGCTTCGACAACTGGAAACTCGTCTTCGAAAAGCAGGAGCAGCCTGGCCAGATGGATGTCTGGGCGAATCCCTTCACTCCTTTGCGCCTGCCCAAGATGTTCAATCTGCGCATGGACCCCTACGAGCATGCAGAGATCTCCGGCAGCGGGTACGATCAGTGGCGGACCGAGAACGCCTATCTCGCCGCCCAGGGGGTGATGAAAGCCACGCAATTCCTCGAGAGCTTCGTGGAATATCCCCCGAGCCAGCGGCCCGCGAGCTTCGGCGTCGATCAGGTCCGCAAACAGGTGGACAGGAAGATCGACGAGTCGTTCAGGAAGCGTGGTCTGGAGTGAGCCTGTAACTCAGGTATGGTGCCAGCCGGCGTCGCGAGGCGCCGGCTGGTCTCCTTCAAATGGGCCTTAAGCTGGAAGCCGGCATGAGCGTGGGGACAGAAGCGTCGAGACGACGTCGCGGCGCTGGGGCGATCCGGGATCGCGCCACGCCGGTTGTCCGTGCTGCGCTCACCCTGCCAGCCGGCTTGCTGTTCCTCTCAGGTACGGCCGCGCTGATCCTGCAGGTCATCTGGATCAGGCAGCTCTCGACCGTGGTCGGGGTCGAGGTCTATGCCGTGACGACCGGCGTCAGCGCCTTCTTCGCCGGCCTCGCGATCGGCGGCCTGATCTTTGGACCGATTGCCGACCGCAGCCTTCAGCCCTTGCGTCTCTACGCCGCTCTCGAAGGTGGCGTCGCCATCCTCGCCATGGCTGCGACCATCGGCCTGTCGCAGGCAGCTCCGCTCTTTGCCCGCCTCGAATTGACGACACCGCCGCTCGCCTGGGCGATGGTGTTTGCGCTCGTCGGCTTGCCCGCCGTGCTGATGGGCGGCACGCTGCCGGCACTGACGCGTTTCGCCGCCACCCGGCGCGACGATGTCAGTCAGGTCGGCGGCCGGCTCTATGCGGCCAATACAGCGGGCGCCATCACCGGTGCACTGCTCGCCTCGTTCCTTGTCATTCCCGCGGTCGGCATGCGCGGCTCGGCGCTCGTGGCCGCCGCAATCTGCCTGGTTGCGGCCCTCGCGGCGCTTGCAACGAACGCTAAGGCAGGTGTCGCAAGCGTCGACGCGGTCAAGCCGACCGATAGCGGCTTCTCGCCTTCGGCCGCGCTGGCCATCGCCCTCTACTCGGTCGCAGGCGGCATCGCGCTGGGTTACGAGGTGGTGTGGTCGCAGACGATCGTGCCCTTCATGAGCACGCGCAGCTTCGCCTTCTCCGTCCTGCTCGCAACCTATCTCACCGGGCTCGCGCTGGGGGCTGCCATTTTCGCGCGCTGGGCCGATCGCGTCACGAAGCCATGGAGTGTCTTCGGCCTGCTCATCGCAGGGGCCGGCCTGTCGGCCGCTCTGGCCATCGCCGTGCTCGGCCCCTGGCTAAGCCAGTTCCAGGGCCTGGTCGAGGCAGCAGTGCTGAATCTGACGGGCAGCGCCTTTGCCGGCATGTCCGCCCGATTTGCCGTCGCCGCGATCTGCGTCGTCCTTCCCAGTACCCTGTTCCTGGGCGCGGCCTTTCCAGCGGCGTTGCGCCTGATCGTCGCCCCCCGGCATATCGGCCGCGGTGTCGGCATGATCGTCGCGTTGAATACCCTCGGCGGCATTCTTGGCACGGCCATCACCGGCTTCGTCCTCATTCCGGCGCTCGGGCTCGTCCAGAGCCTCGCAGTGCTCGCCGTTGCCGCCGCCCTGGTGGGAGCCGTCGCTGCCTTGCGCGAACGGCGCGCCGGCTCAAAGGCCTGGATCGCGGCACTCGCCATCAGCGCCGCCACATGCGCGACCGCCATCCTCCTGCCATCCGATCGCCTCGCCACGCTGATGCCCGGCGCCCGCGGCGCGAGCCTTACCTTCTATGACGAGGGCCTGGGCGGCACGGTCGCCGTCGTCGAGCGGAGCTCGGGCCGAAACCGCTTCCGCCGTCTCTACATCCAGGGCGTCTCCAATTCCGGCGATGCGATGCCATCCCTGCGCTACATGCGGATGCAGGCATTGCTGCCGCTGATCATTCACAACCGCGAGCCGAAATCGGCTTTGGTGATCGGCTTCGGTACCGGCATCACGGCGGGAGCCTTGCTGACCTATCCCGGCCTCGACCGGCGCGTCGTTGCCGAATTGCTGCCGAACGTCATCCGCGCGGCGCCGAATTTCGAGGGTAGCTTCCGGGCCGCAACCGACCCGCGTCTCGAGATCCGCCTGCGCGATGGACGCCGCGAGCTCCTGCGCAACCCGGATCGCTACGACCTGATCACGCTCGAACCGCCGCCACCCTCTGCTGCGGGCGTCGCCAACCTGTATTCGAGCGATTTCTATGCTCTGGCTCAATCGCGCCTTGCCGAGGGGGGCCTCGTCGCGCAGTGGCTGCCCCTGCCGACCCAGAACGACGAAGACACGCGGTCTCTGGTGCGCAGCTTCCTCGACGTCTTCCCGCACGCCACCCTCTGGACCACTGAGCTGCACGAGATGCTGCTGATCGGCTCGCAAGAACCGGTTTCGCTGGATCTGCAGAGGATCGCCGGCCGCTTCGCACAGCCGGAGGTGGCAAAGGCTCTGAGTGATGTCGGCATCGATTCCCCTGCGGCTCTCCTCGCGACCTTCGTCACCGATCGGCAGGGGCTGGAGCGCTATGCAAGCGCTGCTCGCCCCGTGACGGATGACGATCCGCGCATCGAATATGCAGGCTGGGTGCGGCGGCTCGAACTGGCGCGGACCTTGCCCATTCTCCTGGAGATGCAGGGAGAACCGCCGGTCATCGGCGCCGACGATGCATTCCGGGCCGATCTTGCAAATGAGCGCAGCAGACTCGTGACATTCTACGATGCCGGCCTTGCCGCTTATGTCGGCGACCGGGCGCGCTGGGCGCGGCAGATGCGGCGCGTGATCCAGGCCGATCCCACCAACCCCTATTATAACTGGTTCACAGGGGGCCCTCGCGAATGAGCGAGCGCGGAAGCGTTCTGCGGGATGCCCGCCCCCGGAAGCCCGACATTGAGAAGGAGAACCCGGTGCTGAACGTTCGAGCTGCCCTGGCCGCGTTGTTCCTGGTCTCATCCTGGGCGTGGAATGGCGCCGTCCTCGCCCAATCCGACCCTCTGCCATCCTGGAACGACGGCAAGGCAAAGACCGCCATCGTCGAATTCGTCAGAAGGGTAACGCAGGAGGGCGGCCCCAATTACGTCAAGCCGGCGGAGCGCATCGCCACCTTCGACAATGACGGCACGCTCTGGGCCGAGCAGCCGGTCTATTTCCAGCTTCAGTTCGCCTTCGACGAGGTGAAGCGGCTCGCTCCCCTGTATCCGGAGTGGAAGAGCAAGGAACCCTACAGGTCGGTCCTGGCCGGCGACATGAAGGGGCTGGCGGCCTCCGGAGAAAAGGGCCTCCTGCAGATCATGGCGGCTGCCCATTCCGGGATAACGACACGGGAATTCGAGCGATTGGTCGTCAGCTGGCTCAACACCGCGCGGCACCCGACGAAGAAGCGCCCCTATACCGAGATGGTCTACCAGCCGCAGCTGGAGCTGCTGACCTATCTGCGCGCCAACGGCTTCAAGACCTTCATCGTCACGGGCGGTGGCGTCGAATTCATGCGCGTCTTCGCCGACAAGGTTTATGGCATCCCGCCCGAACAGGTGGTCGGCTCCGCCGGTGCAGTGACATTCAGGCTGAGCCCGAGCGGCAAGCCCGAACTGTTCAAGGACGCCAAGGTCGAGTTCATCGATGACGGTCCCGGAAAGCCTGTCGGGATCAACCGCTTCATCGGCCGGCGACCGATCCTGGCCTTCGGCAATTCCGACGGCGACCTGCAGATGCTGCAATATACGACGGCCGGCGATGGGCCACGCCTGGCCCTCATCATCCATCACACCGATGCCGAGCGCGAATGGGCCTATGACCGCACGTCGCCTATCGGTAAGCTCGACAAGGCTCTCGATGAGGGCCAAGCCAACGGCTGGACCATTGTCGACATGAAGTCGGACTGGAAGGCTGTCTTTCCGCCGGAGCCGTAGCGATGAACAAGGAAGACGTGGTCAAGCGCTTCAGGATCACGGACGGCGACAAGTTTCGGCTTTCCGACGTCGACCCCGCCGATGTTTGCGGTTTCGACAGTGAGAAGGACGACGCCAAGGAGTTGCTGGCAGCCGGGGTCAAGCGTCTGCACGCGCTGCAGGAGCGGCTCTACGCCGAAGGGCGCTGGTCGCTCCTCGTCATCTTCCAGGCGATGGATGCGGCCGGTAAGGACGGCACGATCGAGCACGTCATGTCGGGCATCAACCCGCAAGGCTGCGAGGTGACGTCCTTCAAGGCTCCAAGCACCATCGAGCTGCGGCACGATTTCCTGTGGCGCACCACCTGCGCACTGCCGGAACGCGGTCATATCGGGATCTTCAACCGTTCCTATTATGAAGAGGTCCTGGTCGCGCGGGTCCATCGCTCGGTGCTCGAAGCGCAGAACCTCCCGCCCAAGCTGATCACAGACGATATCTGGCGCGAGCGTTTCGAGAGCATGCGCGATTTCGAGCAGCACCTTTCGCGCAACGGCGTCGCGATCCTGAAATTCTTCCTGCATGTCTCGAAGGACGAACAGCGGCGCCGTCTCCTCGCCCGGATCGACGAACCGGACAAGAACTGGAAATTCGACTCAAGGGATCTGGCCGAGCGCGGTCATTGGGACGAGTATATGGGTGCCTATGAGGATGCGATCCGGGGCACTGCGACGAAGAGCGCGCCCTGGTACGTCATTCCCGCAGATCACAAGTGGTTCACGCGGCTCGCCGTGGCGGCAGCCATTGGCGAAAAGCTCGAACAGCTCGACCCACAGTTTCCGACGGTCGACGACGACATGCGCAAGGACATGGCACAGGCGCGCAAGGTATTGGCGAGCGAGGAGCGGTCCGAGCGCGCCAAGGCGGATTGAACAGCAGCGGAGGCCCGACGACCATGACGGATGGCGCGGTACTGGACAGGATCGACACGTTGAGCGGCATGATCCGCATTCCCGGCGGAACCTTCCGCATGGGCTCGGACAAGCACTATCCGGAGGAGGCGCCGAGCCATCGCGTCACGGTCGATGGTTTCTGGATCGACGCGACTCCGGTCACCAATGCGCAGTTTCGCGCCTTCGTCGAAGCAACCGGCTACGTCACCTTCGCCGAGATCCCGCCGGACCCAAAGGACTATCCCGGCGCCCTGCCCCATATGCTGCGAGCAGGCTCGCTGATGTTCAACCCACCGACCCATGCGGTCGACCTGCGCGACTGGTCGCAATGGTGGAAATTCCAGTTCGGCGCGACCTGGCGCAAACCCTATGGGTCCGGGTCGTCGATCAAGGGGCTCGACGACCACCCGGTCGTGCATGTCGCCTATCGCGATGCCGAAGCCTATGCAGCCTGGGCCGGAAAGGCCGTGCCGACCGAGGCCGAATGGGAATTCGCCGCACGTGGCGGGCTTGAGGATGTCGAGTTCGCCTGGGGCGACGAGTTGACGCCTGGCGGGCGTCATATGGCCAACACCTGGCAGGGCAATTTCCCCCACGCGAATACGCGGGAAGACGGGTTTGCACGCACCTCTCCTGTCAGCGCCTTTCCCGCCAACGGCTATGGCGTCCAGGACATGATCGGCAATGTCTGGGAGTGGACGACGGATTTCTGGTCGACGCGCCATCAAGGCGATGCACCCAAGGCCTGCTGCGTGCCGCAAAATCCCCGCGGCGGCCCCGAGGCCGACAGTTATGATCCGCGTCAGCCTGCGATCCGCATTCCGCGCAGAGTCCTGAAGGGCGGCTCGCATCTTTGCGCACCAAGCTATTGCCGGCGCTATCGCCCGGCCGCCCGCCATGCCGAACCGGTGGATACCTCGACGAGCCATGTCGGCTTCCGTTGCGTGGTCCGGACCGAGCCCATCCCCCCGACCTGAATGCAGCTGTAACGGTTACGTTGCTGACTGGAGCGCCGCTTCGTTCAGAATTCCGGCGAAAGCCCCATTCGCATTCCGGAGGGAACAGGCTGATGAGCGACGGCAGGGGATCGGCGGCTCGGGATGCGGTCGTCGATCTGCAGAAGCGGATCAACCAGGACATCATCGGCCAGGAACGCGTCGTCGAACGGCTCGTCGTCGCACTGCTTGCCAATGGCAATGTCCTGCTCGAGGGCCTGCCGGGTCTCGCCAAGACCCGCGCCATCAAGAGCCTTTCGAATAATCTCGAATCCGACTTCAGCCGCATTCAGTTCACGCCGGACCTTCTCCCCTCGGACGTCACCGGCGGCGAGATCCTGCGCGGCGACGGTCAGTTCGAGTTCCGCAAGGGCCCGATCTTCGGCAATCTTGTCCTGGCCGACGAGATCAATCGCGCCCCGCCCAAGGTCCAGTCGGCGCTCCTCGAAGCGATGGAGGAACGGCATGTGACGGTCGCCGGCAAGCGCTACGACCTGCCCGACCTCTTCATGGTGCTCGCGACCCAGAACCCGATCGAGCAGGAGGGAACCTATCCTCTCCCGGAAGCGCAGATGGACCGCTTCCTCATGCATATCCGGATCGACTACCCCACCGATGCCGATGAGGTGAAGGTGATGCGGCTCGTTCGCGGGGAAGCTGCTGAGCCGACGGGTGCTGCCGCGCAGCCTCCGCCGAAGATCCCGCAGAAGCTGATCTTCGAGGCGCGCTCCGAGATCGACCGGGTGACGACGAAAGCGGTCGTCGAGACCTATATGGTCGCCCTTGTCGCCGCGACGCGCAGGCCCGCCGAATTCGGCGACAAGCTGAAGAACTGGATCGCAGTCGGGGCAAGCCCGCGCGGCTCGCTCGCACTCGATCGCTGCTCGCGCGTCTATGCCTGGCTCAACGGACGCGATTATGTCACGCCCGAAGATGTCCAGGCGATTGTCCATGACTGCCTGCGCCATCGCCTGTCGCTCAGCTACGAGGCCGGCGCCGACGGCGTGAATGCGGACGGTGTGCTGGACGAGATCATGAAACTGGTTGCGGTCGCGGCCTAGGGCGGAGCGGCTCATGGCGTTGATGCGGGAAAGACAGGGAGCAGGCAGCGCCGTTCCGGAAACTGGCGCGCGCGTCTTTGTCTCGCTCGATGATCTGCTGCGGCTGAAGCACCGTGCAAAGGGTTTCAGCTTTCTGCCTCGCCAGCCGGTTCACAGCCTGCTTGCCGGCCGGCATGCCTCACGCCTGCGGGGACGCGGCCTGAACTTTGAGGAGTTGCGCCACTATTTCGAGGGGGACGATACCCGTTCGATCGACTGGCTGGCGACGGCTCGTCTCGGCTCTCCTCATGTCCGCGTCTATTCGGAAGAGCGCGATCGGCCGGTCCTTTTGATCATCGACCAGCGCAGCACGATGTTCTTCGGCAGCCAGCGGGCGATGAAGTCAGTCGCAGCCGCCGAAGCCGCGGCACTCAGTGCCTGGCGCGTCACCTCCCTCGGCGATCGCATCGGCGCGGTCGTCTTTGGCGATCGGCAGATCGTCGACATCAAGCCGCAGGGGCGTGATATCGGCGTGATCCGCGTGCTTTCGGAAGTGGTGAAGCAAAATCACGCCCTGGGCCAGCCAGAACCGACGTCGGCGGCGGCCCAGCTCAATGAAGCCCTTCGCCATGCGGTCCGCATGGCGACGCATGACTGGCTGGTCTGCCTGATCTCCGATGCGGCCGGCGAGGATGAGGAAACGGCGCAGCTGATCACCCGCCTTTGTGCTCACAACGATGTTCTGGCCGTCTACGTTCACGATCCGCTCGAGCGTGACCTGCCGGATGTCGGCCCCGCCGTTTTCAGCTCCAGTCTTGGCCAGATCGAAATCGATTCTTCCTCTCAGGATCTGCGTAGCCGGTTCGCGCGCGAGCATGCAGACTGGCGCGCACGACTGGCGGATCTCTCCCGCCATCGGGCGATCCCGATTCTTCCGATCTCGACAAGCCTCGATGTTGCGGCACAGTTCCGCGAACTCATTGGCAGACGCAGCGAACGCCGGGCCGCGGCAGCGCAAGGGCGGCCGCTGCGATGAGCGACGATCCCGGGAGCCTGGCCAATCTTCGCGACCTGGTGCTGCCTCCGGACATTCCGTTCTGGCCGCCCGCGCCGGGTCTCTGGATCGTCGCGGCAACGTGCCTCGCGATGCTCGCGGTTCCGGCCTGGCGCGCGGTCCAACGCTACCGCGCCGCCGCCTATCGTCGCGCGGCGATCGCCGAACTGGAGACCATATCGGCTGGGATAGAGCAGAACGATCCCGACGCCGTCGCCCGCATTTCCGCGGTGATGAAGCGCGTCGCCATGGTCGAATACGGCCGCGACAAAATTGCCTCGCTCAGCGGCCCCGCTTGGGCCGATTTCGTTGCACACGAGGCAGGCACGGGCTTCGATCCGGCCACGATACATCGGCTGCTCACCGAGGCCTTCGATGGAAGGACCAAGCCGGATCCGTCTGAACTACGGCTTCTCATCGGGCATGCCGAGCTATGGGTCCGCGCCCACCGCACGCCTACCGTCGCGGAGGCCTGACCATGCTGACCTTCGCCTATCCCTGGCTGGCCCTGATCACCCCCCTGCCGATAGCGGTCTGGCTGCTTCTGCCCGCCCATGCGAGCAATCGGACAGGCTTGCGCGTTCCGTTCTTCGGTCGTCTTGCGGCGCTCAGCGGTCAAACCCCGCATCTCGGAGGAGTGATTGCGCCACGTCGCACTCTTCCCTTGTTCGTCCTGATTCTCTGCTGGCTGCTGGCTGTGGCGGCGCTCGCGCGCCCGCAATGGATCGAACCTCCGTTGCATCAGGACCGTCCTACCAGGGACCTGCTGCTTCTGGTCGACCTGTCCGGGTCGATGGACACGAAGGACTTCGTCGACGCATCGGGCAAGACCGTCGACCGACTGACGGCGGTCAAGCAGGTGCTCGACGAATTCCTGTCGCGACGCAAAGGCGACCGGGTCGGCGTCGTCGTCTTTGGCGATGCGCCATTCGTCCTCGTGCCGTTTACGACCGATCTCGAACTGAGCCGCGCGTTGCTGCGCGACACCGTCGTCGGAATGGCCGGTCCGCGCACGGCCTTCGGTGACGCGATCGGCCTCGGCATCGGGCTCTTCGACCGCAGTACCGTCAAGGCGAAGACGATCATTGCGCTGACCGACGGCAACGACACCGCCAGCAAGGTCCCCCCCGTAGAGGCCGCAGGTGTCGCGAGGGACCGGGGCATCGTCATCCATACAGTCGCCGTCGGCGATCCCACGGCGGCCGGTGAAGACAAGCTTGACGAGGGCGCTCTCAAGGAGGTCGCCAGTACGACGAAGGGAGGCTTCTTCCGCGCGCTCGACCGATCCCAACTCGCCGAGATCTACCAGCGGCTCGACGAGATCGAGACCCGCAAGATCGATACGGTGAGTTTTCGCCCGAAGCGCGATATTTATTGGATGCCCTTGGCCGCGGGCCTGAGCCTGTCGCTGCTGCTGCAGGCGCTGCGAATGCTGCGGCGCCGATACCTGCGTGCTGCGCTTCGGATCAACGATCTCGCGATCTCGAAGGGGGCGCCATGATCGAAACCCTTTCCGCATTCCACTTCCAGCGCCCACTTTGGCTGTTCGCCTTCCTTCCGGCGCTTGTCCTGGTGCTGCTTGAATACCGGGCCGCTGATACAGCCGGCCGGTGGCGCCGCATCATCGATCCCGAGTTGCTGAAATATCTTCTGGTCGACAATGGCCCCGTGTCACGCATCACCCCCAATGCCGTGCTCTTGGCGGCCTGGACGCTCGCAACCATCGCCGTCGCCGGTCCGGCCTGGCAGCGCGAACCCTCGCCCTTCGCCGATGCGAAGCCGCCGGTCATCATTGTCCTCAAGGTCACTCCGTCGATGATGACGGAAGATCTCGCCCCGACCAGGCTGGACCGGGCTCGCCAAAAGCTCTCCGACCTGCTGAGCCTCCGCGAGGGGGCAGCAACCGGTCTCATCGCCTATTCCGGCTCGAGCCATCTTGTCCTGCCACCAACCCAGGACAGCACGGTGGTGCTGGATCTCGCCAAGGCCCTGTCGCCCGCGATCATGCCCAAGGAGGGCGACGACCTTGCCAATGCACTCGCCTTGGCGCAGCGGGTACTGGCCGGCAACGGGCATGGCGGCTCGATCCTGGTGATGGCCGACACGGTCGCGAGTGATCAGCTTGCCCGACTGGGCGAGACCGCCGCAGTAGCCGCGACCACCATCCTGTCTCTACTACCGGCCAATCTGGATGCAGCCAGCACCGGAGAGGCAGCCCGCGCGCTTCGCGCGACCGTCGTCGCGACCACGCCGGATCAGGTGGACATCACCGCGATTGAGCGCAGGCTCGATCGCGTCGGGCGCACCGCCGACGTCGCTGGCGAAGGACAGCATTGGCAGGAGGCAGGATACTGGCTGACGCCCCTCTTTGCCCTGCTCGCGCTGCTCTGGTTCCGCCGTGGATGGGTGCTGACATGACCCGGCCGATCGTCAAAATGTGTGCCCCCTATGCGCTCATCGCGGCCGTCGCCGTCCTCCTGCTAGCGCTCCTCGCCCAACGCATCGGCTGGCCCAACCTGTTCCTGACTCCGGACCAGCGCGGCCGCATCCTGCTCGATAATGGCCGACCTGCCGACGCAGCCAATGCCTTTCGCAATCCGATCTGGCGGGGCGTTGCCCTCTTCCGCGCGGGAGATTTCAAGAGTGCAGCGCAGGCCTTTGCCGCGGTCGACAGCGCCGAGAGCGCCTATGACCAGGGCAATGCCCTCATCATGCTCGGCCAGTACGATGACGCCATGCAGCGCTACGACCGGGCGCTGACCTTTCGGCCCGGCTGGCCGGAGGCCGTTACCAACCGCGAGATCGCCCGCATCCGCGGCGAGCGCAAGAAGGCGGAAGGCGGGGTCAATGACAACACCGAGTCCAAGCCCGATGAAATCGTCTTCGACAAGACGAAGAAGGGCGGCGAGGACACGACAATCGAGGACCCCGTCCAGGCGATGTCCGATGAGGCCGTGCGCTCGCTCTGGCTCAAAAGGGTTCAGACCCGGCCCGCGGATTTCCTGCGCGTGAAGTTCTCCTACCAGCTTCAATCGCCCGCCTCAGGGACGCAGCCATGATGCGCCATGTGGCGGCTGTCGTCGTTGCGCTCGCCATGGCTATGGCCCCGGCACTGGCGCAAGCCCCCGCTGCGACGCCGCTGGTTCGGACGACGATCGCACCCTCGGAAGGTATCGTGATCGGCCAGCCGGTGCAGCTGCATGTCGAGGTGCTGTTTCCCAGCGAGATGCCACGGCCGCCGCTGGTCAAACTCGCGGAGGCTCCAGGAGCCCAGACCCTGCGTTTCGAAACTCAGGCGATCACGATTCGGGATCGCATCGGCGATCAGGATTATGTCGGTCAGAGATTCGAGTTCGTGATTTTCCCAAGGCGCGGCGGCGATATCCAGGTGCCGGCAGCCGATGTCACCCTTCTCGACCGAGCCGGCGATCCCGTCGGATCGGCCAAGGGACAACAGATACATTTCTCGGTCACCGTTCCACCGGGTATCGACCCTTCCGGTCCGGTTCTTGCCGCATCCGACGTCCGCGTCAGCGAGACCTGGTCTCCCGATCCGGTGTCGTCTTCCTTCAGGGCCGGGAGTGCGATCACTCGCGCAATCCAGCGCAAGGCCACGGGCGTGCCGGCGCTCGGCATGGTCGATTTTCGCTTTACCGCGCCCGAGGGCGTGCGTGTCTATGTCGATCCGCCGGTCGTCGACGACAAGGTCGATCGCGGCTCCGTCGAGGGCTCTCGAACCGACAAGGCCACCTATGTCTTCGAGAAGCCTGGCAGCTATGTTCTGCCGGGTCTCTCGCAGCCCTGGTGGGATACCGACGGCAGGCAAGCCCGGACGGAGACGGTGGCCGGGGTCACGTTGAAAGTCGCCGCGACGGCGGCCGCCCCGTCACAGCAGCCGCCCTGGCGCAACGCCATTGCGAACTGGCGCAAATTCGTCATTCCGGTGCTCGGCGCCGCGCTGGTCCTGCTCGCATGCGCCATGCTCTGGCCCTGGCTGAGCTCCCGATGGCGCAGGCGCGAGCAGAGACATCTCGCCTCGGAGACCTTTGCCCGAAAAACTCTGCGCCGGATTGCCAGCACCGGGGATGCTCCGGCGAGCTATCGTGCGCTCGCGACATGGCTGGAGCGATTGCCCCCGGACGGCAAGGACGCCGCGCGACGGGACAGCCGCTTGCAATCGTTGATCACGCAGCTCGAGCACGCCCTGTTCGGAACGGGCAGCAGTTGGTCAAAACAGAACGGAGCGGAGTTGGCAGAACTGGTCGCACACTTCCCTACGCTCAAGAAGGGCGGCCTCGTCCACGTCTCGCCACCCCTCCCTCCGCTCAATCCGCCCCCTCCGTCGCGGCGCCCTGCGTCTCAGGAGAGTGCATGACTGCGCAATGTAGTGCCGATCATGCCAGCGCCCAGCGTCTCATCGGAAATATCTCGCGGCGGCTGGGCTCCACGCAACCGCACGACAATTCGCCCCGACGGTTCGGAGCCATCGCTCCCATGTGAAATTTCCATGCGATTTCAAAGCGAAGACTGACATGCAGCATCCCCTCAAGGCCCGGTTCCAGCACACGGTCGCCCTCATTGCGACGGTGACCCTCCTTCTCCCGCCGCCCACCATCGCCCTGGCCCAAACCCCGCGAACGGCAGCCGCCTCGACAACCGCGCCGCAGGCAAGCCCGACCCAGTCCTGGCCGCGCACCGTCGCGGATGCCGCGGAGGACATCACCATCTATCAACCGCAGATCGAGAGCTGGCGGGGAGATATCCTCGAAGCCCGCTCGGCCGTGTCGATCCAGCGTCCCGGCAGCCAGGCGCCGACGCTGGGCGTGATCTGGATGAAGGCGAGAACCTCGGTCGACAAGGAAAGCGATCTCGTCTCGCTGGATGGCATCGAGCTCACCAGGGCGAATTTTCCCTCGGACACCGCCAATTCCAACGCCTATCTGACGACGTTGCGCGAGCATGTCCCCGGTGGCTTGCGCACGATCTCGCTATCTCGCCTGCAGGCCAGTCTTGCCGTCTCCGAGGCCGAGACCGACCAGACGCAGGCTGTGCGCAACGAGCCCCCCAAAATCGTCTACAGCGAAACACCGGCCCTGCTCGTCCTGATCGACGGCAAGCCCCAGCTACGCCAGGTTGCCGGCAGCAAGCTGCTGCGCGTGATCAACACACCCGCCCTGATCCTGTTCGACGAGGCTGCCGGCGTCTACTACCTGCGCGCGCTGAAGACGTGGTGGAATGGCAAGGCGCCTGAAGGTCCCTGGGCCGTGGCGCCACAGCCTCCGGCCAGTCTGGCCGGCGCGTTGAAGGCAGCCGGGACCCAGGTCAATCTGATGGACACGCCGCCAGTGGACATCGAGGCAGCAGTTGCAGGCCGGGCGATCCCGACCCTGCATGTCAGCCTCGGACCGGCGGAGCTGATCCAGACGGCGGGTCATCCGGAATATCTGCCGATTCCGGATACGCAGCTGCTCTATATCAAGAACACCAGCAGCCATGTCGTCATCGACGTCGCCAGCCAGGAGAACTATGTCCTGATCTCCGGGCGCTGGTTCAGCTCCAAATCGCTTTCCAACGGCCCTTGGAGCTTCGTTGCGGGCGACAAGCTGCCAGCGGATTTCGTCAAGATCCCCGACAGCCACCCGAAGGGCGCCGTGCTGGCCTCGGTGAGCGGCACGGTCCAGGCCCAGGACTTCGGTAACGGGGCCGTCTCAGTCAACTGGATTTTGGCGCAGATCATCGTTCGGCCGCTCTGATCGCGCGGTCGCGTGGCGATCCACATTGGCCGACACCGTCCAGCCTGGCTGGCTACGCGGCCTCGCCCTGAGATCTCCCCGGGTTCATGCTTCGGTCCGTGGTCAGCGCGACGGCTGCCAACATGATGCTGGTCCAATACGGCGTCCGATGTGCCTATCTCATAGGCGCGCTC